>NZ_CAXBCK010000009.1:0-83858 GCF_963974425.1 uncultured Marixanthomonas sp. | reverse complement strand
AGTTAATGTCAGCAGACAAGGCTCCTAATAACTTAGAATCTTCTGTTGTTTATATTGATGAGAATTTAGGGGTACCCTATCGTGAAAAAAAATATAATCGAAAACAACAAGAAAAATTAGAATTAATCCCCTTCGTAGGGGTATTATTATACAAATAATATGCGACCGTTCTATATTTTTATACTCTTTGGATTCATTTTAAGTATTCTTTTCTCATCAGGTCAGATAGAAAATCCAGATACACATCTTCGGTTAACCCAAACTCGGATAATACTTGAGGATGGAGAGTTTGGACTACCAGAGGATGTAGGTGAAGATATGCATGGAAATATTGCGATAAATGAGAGTGGACAGAGGTATATGGTTTATAACCCTGGGCAAACTGTAGTTTTTATACCAATATATTACATCTCCAACCTTTTTTGTTCAAATGAAGTTAGTGCCTATTATTTCTCAGCATTTTGCGTATCTTTTATCAATTACTTCATCCATGCCCTCTGTGCTTTTCTGTTATTTAAG
Organism: uncultured Marixanthomonas sp.; assembly: GCF_963974425.1. Lineage (NCBI taxonomy): Bacteria > Pseudomonadati > Bacteroidota > Flavobacteriia > Flavobacteriales > Flavobacteriaceae > Marixanthomonas > uncultured Marixanthomonas sp. The sequence continues at coordinate 83,339 of NZ_CAXBCK010000009.1, read as the reverse complement.
ATTGCGTTACTTTTGGGAGTCTCTAAAAAGCAAGCTTATTTATTAAGTGCATTTTTTGGGCTAACATCATATTCTTTTGTTTTTGCACAAAGTACATATGAACATCACTTTGAGATGTTCTTTATTTTAATGAGTGTATTTTATGCTCTTAGAAATAATACTAAAAATAAAGGACTACTATCGGGTTTGATGTTAGCGTTAGGATTGTTTTTCAGAACTACAACAATTTTGGCAGTTCCAGCTATTTTGCTGCTTCAAAAAGATAATAAATCAAGGGTCAAGCTTTTATTAAGTCTTACAATTGGTGTTGGTTTTGTTTTGTATTACAATTACTACAGATTCGGGAATCCATTAGAATCTGGTTACTCACTAGCATGGTCTTTAGCAAATGGGGATAAATTTGATTTTTGGTCAATATCTAGAATCCCAATTGCTATATTAGGATTTTTATTTTCTCCAGGAAAAGGACTTGTTTTCTTCTCTACAACTATATTGATTGCTTTGTTTGGGGTGAAAACATTTTGGAAAAAGCATAGAATTATGTCATTTTCTGTTTTTTTGATTATTGCAGCTTATCTTGGTGCTTTTTCTATGAATTTTGCTTGGCATGGTAGTATATGGTCATATGGTCCTCGTTATATTCTACCTATCATTCCTTTTCTTTATTTGCCAATCATATATTTAAAGCCAAAAAAATGGGTTTTCATTGCAATGATTATTGCGCTCATTTTGCAGGTAGAGTTAATTTCAGTTAATTATAAAAGAGATGTATTAAAAGACTTTATAACTTATAATGGCCTTTCTGATATGAAATATCTTTCAGGTATAAATAAGGAGCCACATTTTGTACAGGCAAAACAATTAGCAATTATTTTGCCTAAAAACTTTGATCGATTGAATAATTATCAACCTAACTCACCTTGGAAAAAAGAGATTAGAACAGCTTCCAATGAGGAAGTGATAAATTCCTCTATAGAAAAAAACTCAATTAATTTTTGGTGGGCTCGAGTTTTCCATTGGAAAATATCAGTATTTAGTAGAGTTTTTTCTGTTTTGTTACTGTTTTCTGGAATCATAGGTGCTTTTAAGTTAATTAAATATGTCAAAAGAAAAATCATATAAATACTTAGTTATTGGATTAATTATCCTTGGGAGTGTTCTGAGGTTAACAGTCTTTTGGGTAAGTCCACCTAACAATGCATATGATGACCATTTAGAGGTCATAGATATTTATACACAAGATTTTGATCGTCCAGCTCCTTTTCAGTGTTGGGAGTGTTATCAGCCCCCTTTGTATTACTATACTGGAGCTACTGTTTTTAGCATATCAAAAATATTAGGAGCAAGTCAAATAACTTCATGGAAAATGGTTCAGGCAATTAATCCATTGCTTTCAATCCTTTTACTCATTATAGCGTCCCAAATTTTGCTTTTATTCAAAATGCAAAAAATCGTAAATGCTATAGTCCTTTCTTTTATTGCTGTGCTTCCCAGGGATATATTCACCGCAGCTATGATTGGAAATGATTATATGTTGGTGTTCTTTTCTGTACTCGCTTTTTATTTGTTTTTAAAATCATTAAATGCCTTAAAAAAAGGAAATATAGTATGGCAGTGGTTCATTGCATTAGTTCTAGCTGCTATTTTAGGTAGCCTTACAAAACAGCACGGTTTATTACTAAATTTATTTCCTGCAGTGATATTTTTATTATTGATTAAAAAAGTTTACCGAAAAATGCTCTACTGGGCAATCCCTATTATATTATTGGGAGTTTTATGTTCCTTGTTAGAGGAAATATGGAAGTACAATCAGACTGGTCATCTCTTAGTAAGTAATCAAGATTATTTTAATTATGCGGATAATCAGTATCCTGGGTCACTTAAAAAAGTTGAGTTTTTTACTTTTCGTATTTTTAATTTGTTTCAAGATCCTTTTATCTCTCAAAGTACCTCAGCTTCTTTTTTCACAGAATTATTTGCCAGAACATTTTATGATTATGAATGGAGGTTCATTAGTCCCAAAACCTCTTGGTTTTACTACCTGGGGTTTATAGCATACTCAATAGGTTTAATTTGGTTTACTTTTTTTACAATTGTTATAGCCTCATGGGTTAAGAGTAATAAAAAATTAGATTTAAAAATTAATTGGCATTCGGCTACCACTAAATTAACCCCTATATTGTTAGCATTTTTATTTATGATAGTACCCTTCCTGCAAACATTAAGGTATCCATATTTTTCAAGTATGAAATCCATGTTTATGCTTTCTGGTATAATCCTATTAATCTTAACATTAGGAAGTCTAATGAAAAATAAATCATTTGTTAAAAGAATAGGAGCTGTAATTATTGCTGTAAACATAATTTATGGTTTAGTTTTAGTAGTTAGCATTTCCATATATGTTAATACTTCATTAAATCATTTGCATGGGCCATTATGGCCTATACCTTAATTACATTTTATGATAAATAATAAAAAAATAGTCGTTGTATTACCTGCATATAATGCTGAAAAAACTTTAGTAAATACTTTAAACGAAGTACCATTTGATATTGTAGATGATATTATTCTTGTAGATGATTATAGTTCAGATAAAACAATTGAGGTAGCTGAATCGTATGGGTTGAAAAACGTTTTCAGACATAATAGCAATTTAGGTTATGGTGCGAATCAAAAAACATGTTACCATAAAGCAATTGAACTCAATGCAGACATAGTTATTATGCTACACCCAGATTACCAGTATACACCTAAGTTAATCCATTCAATGTCATATATTATTGCTAATGATATTTATCCGGTAGTATTAGGTTCAAGAATTTTGGGCAAAGGAGCATTAAAGGGAGGGATGCCTCTATATAAATATTTTTTTAATAGATTCTTGACTTTTTCTCAAAACTTAATCATTAATCAAAAGCTATCAGAATATCATTCCGGATATAGGGCTTTTTCAATTGAAGTATTGAAGAAAATCAATTTCGACATTAACTCAAATGATTTTGTTTTTGATAATCAAATGTTGGCACAAATATTCATGGATGGATATGAAATTGGAGAGATAACTTGTCCAACAAAATACTTTAAAGAAGCTTCTTCTATCAATTTAAAGAGGAGTATAGTATATGGTATTGGTTGTATGTTAGTATCGTTTGAGTATCGTTTGCATAAATGGAAAATCATTAAATCAAAAAGATTTTAAAAATTATATAAATGAAAACATTATCTATAATAATACCTGTATATAATGAAGAAAAAACAATTATCTTATTGTTAGATAAAATAAAGAGAGTAAAGCTTCTTTGTAATATAACAAAAGATATTATTATTATTGATGACGGATCCTCAGATAACACTAACAATACTCTTAAAAGTTATATTGACAATAACCAGAATCTAAATATTCGACTAATATCGCATGAGGTTAACAAAGGTAAGGGTGCTGCTATACATAGTGGTATTAGGTTAGCCATTGGGGAGTATTCAATAATTCAGGATGCCGACCTGGAGTATGATCCAGAAGAGTATAATATATTATTAAATCCCATTATAAAAGGAGTTGCAGACGTAGTTTATGGCTCTAGATTTAAAGGAAGTAATCCACATAGAATTTTATTTTTTTGGCACTCAATCGGGAACAAAGTTCTTACTTTCATGTCAAATATTTTTACAAATTTAAATTTGTCAGATATGGAATCATGCTATAAAATATTTGATACATTATTATTACAAAATATAAATTTAAAAGAAGAAAGATTTGGTTTTGAGCCAGAAGTAACTGCAAAAATTTCTAGAGTACCTAATGTCAGAATTTATGAAGTAGGTATTTCTTATTATGGAAGGACATATGCGGAGGGGAAAAAAATTAATTGGAAAGATGGAGTTCGTGCAATCTACTGCGTAATTAAATACGGATTATTAAAACTTTAAAATATTGCAACAATTTTGTTTGATAAAAATACATTACTCATTAATCGGATCGAATATAAAATAAGACTATAATCAAAAAAATAGGACCAAAAAAGTAGGATGATAAACTCAATTTCGACCAAAATTGGAAAATCTGGACATTTTTTGAATTTTAAGTGTCGTATTTTTTAAATACTTTGTAAGTAGCTATAATTTAACATTTCACGCTAAAATTTTTATAAATTTCCAGAAAATGTTTTATTGGGATTTTCTAAAAACGAACGGAATTAATATAAATATACTATAAAGTAATATTTTAAAATTATTTTTTATTTTGATTAATACGATCTTAATATTGATTTTCCATGTTCTAAAATATATATTTTTCATTTGCATCTGAAAAGGAGAAAGTATCTAAAAAAAGGTAACTTGACTTCCATTAAAAACAATAATTAAATAGAATTAAATAATAATGAATACAGCTTCTCATAATAAATTAGTTTCTTTTATCTGGTCAATTGCAGACGACTGCCTTAGGGATGTATATGTGCGTGGAAAATACCGCGATGTAATTTTACCTATGGTAGTGCTTCGAAGGTTGGATGCACTTTTGGAGCCTACTAAAGATGCCGTACTAGAAGAACTCGCTTTTCAACGTGATGAGGCTAAGTTCACCGAATGGGACGAAAATGGACTTCGAGATGCGTCGGGATATGTTTTTTATAATACAAGCAAATGGACTTTGCAATTACTGCATAATACGGCCACAAATAGTCAGCAAATTTTACTTACCAATTTTGAAGACTATCTCAATGGGTTTAGCGCTAATGTAAAAGAGATTATCGATAAGTTTAAATTGCGCAGTCAAGTGCGTCATATGGCCACCAAAGATGTGTTATTAGATGTATTGGAAAAATTCACTTCGCCAGATATTAATTTAACACCTTTTGAGAAAGAAGATCCCGATGGACGAAAATTACCTGCGCTATCCAATTTGGGAATGGGGTATGTTTTTGAAGAATTAATTAGAAAATTCAACGAAGAGAATAACGAAGAAGCTGGAGAGCACTTTACACCACGTGAGGTAATTGATTTAATGACACACATTATTTTCGATCCTATAAAAGAGGACTTACCGCCAGTAATGACTATTTATGATCCTGCTTGCGGAAGTGGGGGAATGCTCACAGAAGCTCAGAACTTCATCAAGAACCAAGAAGGTGTTATCAAGGCTTTGGGTGATGTCTATCTCTTCGGGAAGGAAATCAACGACGAAACCTATGCCATATGCAAAAGTGATATGATGATTAAGGGCAACAACCCCGAAAATATTCGCGTGGGTTCTACCTTGTCTACAGATGAATTTGCAGGCACTACATTCGATTTTATGCTTTCCAATCCACCGTATGGAAAATCTTGGAGCAGTGAAAAAAAATATATCAAGGATGGGAGCGATGTTATTGATCCGAGATTCAAGGTAATGCTATCAGATTATTGGGGGGACGAAGAAGAGGAAGATGCGACGCCGCGTTCTTCTGATGGACAGTTACTTTTCTTGATGGAAATGGTAAGCAAGATGAAATCCTTAGCCCAAAGTACTAGCGGAAGTAGAATAGCCTCCGTACATAATGGTAGTAGTTTGTTTACAGGTGATGCTGGTGGGGGAGAAAGTAATATCCGTCGTTATATTATTGAAAATGATTGGTTGGAAGCCATTGTCCAAATGCCAAACAACTTGTTTTATAATACAGGAATTACCACCTATGTTTGGATTTTAAGCAATAATAAAGCACCAAATCGAAAAGGAAAGGTACAGCTTATTGATGCTGGCGAGTTATATAGAAAATTGCGAAAGAATCTAGGTAACAAAAACTGTGAATTTGCTCCGGAACATATAGCTAAAATATTGGAGGTTTATACCGACATGAAACCCCTAGAAAGCAATGAAGAGGACTCTAAAACCTCAACAACCAATAAAATTGAATCTAAGATTTTCGATAATGAGGATTTTGGATACTATAAAGTTACCATTGAACGGCCAGAGCGTTTAAAAGCACAGTTTACTGATGAGCGTATTGAAAGCTTACGCTATTACAAATACTTAGAAGAACCGATGCAGTATGCTTATAAAACTTATGGTGAAGGCATATATGATAATTTAAATAAACATGCTGAAGATATCCTCGAATGGTGCGAGCAAAACGACTTAAATCTATCGGCTGCCAATAAAAAGAAACTTACCAAAAAAGCCACTTGGAAGAAACACAGTCATTACGTTACCCTCGCCAAGAAGTTACAAGTGCATTTTGGCGATACTGTATTTTCAGATTTTAATGCGTTTGAAAAGGAAGTAGACCAAATTATCAAAACTGAAAATTTAGACGCCTCGGCAGCTGATAAAAAAGCCATTTTCAAAGCCGTAAGTTGGTATGATGCCGATGCCGAAAAGGTAATAAAGAAAAAACAAAAGCTGAAAGGGGATAAACTGCAAAAGCTCTTGATTCATTTAGGATGCAGCGAAGAAGGTTTAGTAGATTTTGGTTATTACCCAAGCGATAAAAAAGGAGAGTATATCATCTACGAAACAGAAACAGACCTCCGCGATACCGAAAATGTACCTCTAAAAGAAAGCATTCATGACTACTTTTTAAAAGAAGTAAAACCTCATGTTGACGAAGCTTGGATAAATCTGGACAATACTAAAATAGGGTATGAGATTAGCTTTAACAAATATTTTTACAAGCATACGCCTTTACGCGATATCGAAGAGGTTACAAAAGATATTCTAGCATTGGAAAAGGAAAGCGAAGGTTTAATTGCAGAAATATTACACTTAGCATAATGGTAGAAACAGAAAATAAAGATAAGGTAGCTGAGCGGAATCGAAGCTACGAGAATTATAAAAAATCTGGTATAAGTTGGTTAGAAGATATTCCAGCCCATTGGAAGTTAAAACGATTTAAACATATTTTTCATGAAAAGAAAAAGACAACAAATGTTGAATTAAATTGTGGTTCTATAAGTTTTGGTAAGGTAGTTTATAAAGATGATGACAAAGTTCCAGAATCTACAAAAAGTTCTTATCAAGTATTGTCAACAGGAGAGTTCTTAATTAATCCTTTAAATTTAAATTATGACCTTATAAGTTTAAGGATAGCATTATCTGATAAAGATGTAGTTGTAAGTTCAGGTTATATTGTTATTCAAAATATTATCAAAATAGACAAAAGTTATTTTAAGTGGCTCTTGCATATTTTCGATGTTGCTTTTATGAAAACTCTTGGAGCAGGTGTAAGACAAACATTAAGTTTTAACCATATTGCTAATTCAGAATTTGTTTATCCCCCCCTACTAGAACAAACCAAAATAGCCCAATTTTTAGACGATAAAACCACCAAAATAGATGCCGCTATTGGCATAAAAGAGCAACAAATAGACTTGCTAAAAGAACGCAAACAAATACTCATACACAAAGCAGTGACCCGTGGGTTAGATGATAATGTGACCTTAAAAGATTCTGGTGTGGAGTGGATTGGTGAGATTCCTGAGCATTGGGAGGTGAAGGCTTTAAGATATATTTCAGATAGCTTTCCAAGTAATGTTGATAAACATAGTAAGCCAACTGAAAAGGAAGTTCGCTTATGTAACTATACCGATGTATATAAAAATGACTATATCACTGATGACATGGACTTAATGATTGCTACTGCAACGGAAGACCAAATAAAAAAATTCCGGTTGTTCAAGGGAGATATTGTTATCACAAAGGATTCGGAAACGGCAAGTGATATAGCTGTTCCAACTTATATCGTTGAAGAACTTACTAATGTAGTTTGTGGTTATCATTTGTCAGTTATTAAACCAAATAAGGATATATATGGACAATACTTGTTTAGAGCTTTGCAGTGCAAAGCCTTTAATGTTCAATTTGAAATAGAGTCTAATGGTATTACAAGGGTAGGTTTAGGAACTTCTGATATGAGAAAAGCCAAGTTCCTCGTTCCTCCACTTTCAGAACAAAAACAAATTTCTTTTTATATAGAAACCGCTTCACAAAAAATAGAAACGGCTATTAGCATAAAGGAGCAAGAGATTGAGAAGTTGAAAGAGTATAAGGGGAGTTTGATTAATAGTGTGGTAACGGGTAAGATAAAGGTGTGTTAATTATGGCTAAGAAAAGTGTAATCGAAAATTTAGAATTTAATCAATTAAGGTCTTACGAAGATGTAATTAAGGATTTAAAGAATAAGAAACGTCAGAAACATTTATTATTAGGAAATGGTTTTAGCATGGCTTATGACTCAGGAATATTTTCTTATAATGCACTGTACAACTTTATAGAAGAATTGAAAGATCCGGTATTATCAAAGTTGTTTGGGGTAATCAATACCAAAAACTTCGAGCAAATCATGCGGCAACTTGATAACTTTATTGAAATTGCAAAAGCACTAGGAGGAAATGAAAAATTGGTTTCACAACTGATAGATGCAAATGCATTACTTCAAAAAAGCTTAATAGACGCAGTTAGCTCTTTGCATCCAGAGCATGTTTTTGAAATGTCTGAAGATAAAAGTGAATCTTGTTTCACGTTTTTGAATGCATATTTAGACAATGGTGAAAAAGTATTTTCAACAAATTACGATTTACTGTTGTACTGGGTGCTTATGCGTAATGAATCAAAAACAGCGATTGATGGCTTTGGCAAAGAATTATTAAACCCTTCAGAAACTCGCAAAGGAGAAGAGCCTGAGTTTGATGAATTATATTGGGGTAAGTACAAGGATGAACAAAGTGTATTTCACGTACATGGTACATTACCCATTTTCGATACTGGGACGGAAATTGAAAAAGAAGTGTACCGGGAGCGCAAATATTTACTTACAAACATCAAAGAGCGAATGGATAATAAAGACTACCCAATCTTTGTAACTGCTGGTGATGGAAAAGAAAAACTTAAACATATTTATCATAATCGCTATTTAAATTTCTGTTATGAAAATTTATGTAAAATAACGGGATCGCTCATCACATTTGGTTTTGGTTTTGGAGAATACGATGAACATATTATTGATGCGATAAATAAGGCTGCAAAAAGGGGAGCTCAGTCTGGGGACAAATTATTTAGTGTTTATATTGGAGTATATTCAAAAGGCGGACTAGAACACATAAAAAGTATAGAACATAAGTTTCAATGTAAAGTAAATGTCTATAACGCAGGAACTGCTAATATTTGGGCTTAATTGAAAGTGATTATACTAGAATAATTAATAGGTGTTTTGCTTATAGTAAAAGGATAAAACCAAATTAAGAGGATTATAAATGAATAAAAATAGAAAATTAATCAATAGCGATAGTTTAGCTGCTTTTTATAAGGCTGCTGTAGGTGTAAAAGAAACGTTTACTGATAAAAAACTATCTCAGCTAATTTCTGCTTTTGAGCATACGTATGTAGAAGATCTTCTTGTAGACATAGACCAAGCTAGAAAAGCATTAGAAGGTTTACCAGTGTCGTTCTACGATCACCTCGCTACCAATTTTAGTGATAACCTAAACAGTATTCCAGAATTTTGGTTGATACTAGATTGTCGTTTATATGAAGTTTTAACTCCTGAAACAGCTACTTATATTAACACAAAAATACTTAAAGAGGCGAGTGGTACTAATGCTGAGTATTTATATAAGGGGGTCACGGCGTTAGATAGTGAAACACCAGATTTGGCTCTACTATTTTTTGGACAAATAGAGCATTATATAGCCGCTTACTTTATTGGTTTCAGCTACATTCAACTTGAAAATTATCCAAATGCCATAAAAAGCTTTCTAGAATTTAATAAAGGCTTGAAAGAATTTATAGCAACCTCTAAAATACCCGAAATAGACAAAAACCCTTCCTTGTTATTTTTTAAATGGGAGGTAGCAATTGAATTGGGCTATTTGTACAATGCAAATAAAGAATATGATAAAGCTCTACAAAAATTTGATGAAGCATTATGTGCTATTAATTTGGAAGATACCTACTATATACTTTCAGAAAAATCTCTTGAAAATACGATTGAAAATCAATTTGAAATATTTTTAAATAACTTTCTTTTTACCTTAGAAAAAACGACTGCTTATAAAAAGGCTGTTACTTTATTAGAATCTGTATTGGAATTTAATCCAAACCATACAGGGTATATACAACAACTTCAAAATTTTAAAGAACGACTAAAGCGACATAAAACTGCCAACACGATTTTACGAAATATAATACCAGTAAAAAAACCATTTAATATCCAAGAATTTACCAAAACACAATTAGTAGCCCGCGAAAAAAACTTGGAAGATATGATTGTGGAGCAAATAAAATATGGCTACGAAGTATTTGGAAAAAAGTTAGAAATTTATCAAGACGAAACAATATATGGTCGACAATATTACATTAAGGCGGTTAACGGTATATTGGATCTCTTGTTAATTGACAAGGCAACTGATACGCTTTATTTAGTAGAATTAAAGCGCAATTTAGCCGGGGTAGAGGTGGTTACTCAATTGGAAAGTTATATGGAAGGGTTAGCCACCGAAATTAACAAAACTATACGAGGTATTACATGCTTACATCAACCCAATCCCGAATTAACTGCACTCATAAAACAAAAAGAAAACATAGAACTTTTTACCTATCACTTTGATTTTAAAAAATTAGGGTGATGTGAAAATTTTAAAATATGAAGGGTAAAGATCAATTTTCTAAAGTGGAAGCAAAAGCCATAGAGCAGTTAATAACCAAAAAACTATTGGCAGATGCTACCCAACAAAAAAACATTAGAGCTAAAATAAGAGGTTTTGGGTTTTATGCATCAGATTTTGCTTTGGGAGGTGGCTATACGGTACAAGATTTTAGGACTGTAGTAACTATTGGTGTTAAAAACTTCGAACCAAAAAGAAAAGCCCTAAAGACTGTTGGTTCAGAAACAACACAATTAAAAACGGTTATTAAAAAACAAAGTGACGAAGCATACATTATAGGTTTATGTGATGAAGTCTTGAAAGTAAAAGGTTTACGCCAATACCGTTTTGAATTTCTAAGAGGCGATACGGGAGTGAAATTACCAGTGGATGTTTATTACCCAAGTTTAAATCTTGTTATTGAATATTATGAACGTCAGCATACAGAACAAGTTAATTTTTTTGATAAACGAATAACTTCAACAGGTATAACAAGAGGTGAACAACGTAAAAAGTATGACCAATTAAGAAAAACCGAACTGCCGAAACATAGTATTAAGCTTATTGTTCTAGATTATTCTAATTTTCAACATACAAGAAATAAGCGTTTGGTTAGGTGTAAAAAAGAGGATTTAGAAGTAGTTAATTTGAAGTTAAAGGAAATATAAATTTACATTAAAAGCTATCTATGAAATATAAAATAATAGAAAGATACATACAAGCTTATAAACAACAATTCGATAGTATTAGTAAAGAAGAATTATACAAATGGAAGGCCGTAAAACACTTTCAAGATCATTGGGATATTGAGGCTGAAGATTTTCCTTCAATGCTTGAAGAAAGTATAGGACATACATCTAACTTACTAGTATCGGGAAATTATTTTCCAGCCGCAATGGTTATACAATTTGTACGTCGTGAACCAGAAAAAGTTCGTGATGCGTTTCGATATGCTTTTGACATTAATTCACCTTTAGAGAATCGGTTTACTTATTTTCAGCAAACGATGGAAGATATAAGAGTAGGCATGACCGATGCAAAGAGTCATTATCAAGACCACCGTGCATTTACAGTATACTTAACCTTGAGATATCCGGAAGATTATTTTTTATATAAATATGGTATGTTTAATAGAGCTGCTATAAATTTTGAATTTCCACATCGACCTAAAACAGGTGCTTTCTCAAATATTACAAAATTTTATAACCTGTGTCGTGAAATAAAACCGATACTTCTCAAAGATAATGAGTTACTTCTACTTCATCATCAACGACTCAATGATGATACTTATCAAGATCCAGCTTATCATTTATTGACGCAAGATTTTATTTATGCCTGTGTAAATCATATAAAAATTGATAATATACAGGAAGATACATCGCATAAGCAAGAAATTGAGATAGAAGAGTTTGAAATTTCACAGTTTATTACCGAAATGGGAAATACTTCATTCAATGGCAGACAAGTCGACTATGCAGCACGGGAAAAGCGAAATTCAGAAATAGGAAATGCTGCTGAACTTTTTATTTATGACCTAGAGAAAGAAAAATCTAAAATCTCAGGTTTTAATAAGAAAGTGATCCATACTTCAATTGAAGAAGGAGATGGAAAAGGATATGATATAAAATCTGTAGATAAAAATGGTAATACGGTTTATATAGAGGTAAAGGCCACAACGGGAGGTTTTAAAACTCCATTTTATATTACACGAAACGAGCTAGAATGGAGTATTAAAAATTCAGAAAACTATAAATTATATCGAGTTTATGATTTTAATACAAAAACAGGGTATGGGAAAGTAAAGATTTTGAATGGAAGTTTGAAACCATTATGTAAACAGCCCGTGAATTATTTTATAAAATTAAAAAAGAATAATTAATATTATTAAAACTTAAAATGACCAACCACCAAAACAATATACAAGCTTCAGACAAGAGTATAAACGACTTACTTAAAGACCAAAAATTCTTCATAGATTATTTTCAACGGGAATACCGCTGGCAAGAAAAGCACATGGTAGCTATAATAGAAGATCTTACAGCAGCCTTTTTAAAGTCTTATAAATCTACTGATGCTCGATCTGCCGTTGCAAATTATCAAAGTTATTATTTAGGTCCAGTAGTTTTTAGCGTTGCTGACGGTAAAAACTCAATAATAGATGGTCAACAGCGTATTACATCTATAACACTGTTCTTAATCTATTTAAATCACCTACAAAGAGAAAGTGAAAACAAGGTGAGTATCTCTAACCTAGTGTTTTCAGAAAAATACGGTGAGAAGTCATTTAATATGACAGATGAAGATCGACAAGATGTATTAAAGGGACTTTATGACACTGGATCTTATAAATTAAACGAGGTTGAGGATGATGAGACTGTGCAAAATATAGTTGATCGCTATTATGATATACACGATGTTTTTCCAGAGGAATTGACAGGCAAAGCTTTGCCTTATTTTATTGATTGGTTTATCGGCAATGTGATTTTGGTTAAAATAACTGCATACTCTGATGAAAATGCATATACTATTTTTGAGACAATGAACGATAGAGGAATGAATTTGACCTCAACCGAAATGTTAAAAGGATATGTTCTCTCAAGAATTTCAAATAGAAAGAAACGAAATGAAATCAATGATCTTTGGAAAGAACATATAAAAACTTTACACGACCGAGACGATACGGCAGATTTAGATTTCTTTAAAGCTTGGTTTAGAGCAAAGTTTGCCATTTCAGTGAGAGCTAGGAAAGCAGATTCAGAAAATGAGGATTATGAGCAAATTGGAACACGCTTTCATGATTGGTTTAAAGATAATCACGATGAGAAAGTGGGGTTGACCAAGGCTGAACAATTTTATGGTTTTTTTAAGAATGAACTTGACTTTGCTGTAAAAGCATTCGATTTTATTTGGGAAAAGATGGCTAATTACGATTCAAAGTGCCCGAGCTTGTATTACATTAATAATTGGGGAATTGCTGCTTCAATTCAAGATGCAATGTTGTTAGCTCCACTTTTATCTTCGGATGAGAAAGATGTAATAATCGAAAAAGTAGAATTAGTAGCACGGTTTATTGAAACCTTTACCGTGAAAAGAGCCGTTAATTTCAAAAAATTTGGCTCTTCATCTATACAATACACATTTTTCAATATCATTAAGAATATACGGAATCTTGACTTGCCAGCTTTAAAAGAAGAATTGAAAAGAGAAGCTGATGCAATTGAATATACCTTTTCGGGAGTTGAAAAATTTAGATTACATCAACAAAATAGAAAATTTGTAAAGCATTTACTCTCTCGTATTACTGCCTATGTTGATAATAAAGTAGGCAAAAGTTCAACCTATATCACTTACTTTAAACCAAGTGGTAAAAAATATGAGATTGAACATCTTTGGAGTGACCATTTTGATGAACATAGGGATGAGTTTGAGCAAGAACGTGATTTCGATGATGTAAGAAATAATATTGGTGCATTAGTTTTGCTTCCAAATGGTACAAACCAATCATTTAGCAGTGATGTTTATGAAGATAAATTACCACATTATTTAAAAGAAAATACGTACACTCAAACTTTGCATCCAGACTTTTACATTAAAAATCCAAACTTTAAGAATAGCGATTTAAAAGAAATTAATTTTGAGCCTCATACTAATTTAAAATTAAGTAATATAAAACAAAGGGCAAATGTTGTTGAGCAATTATGTGAAGATATTTGGTCTACAGAGTTTTTTCAGCCGTGTCAAGATTAATTGTTTTAACGATTCTTTTTTAATTAAAATTTTTACAATGCATAGCCAAACTAACGAACAAGCCCTAGAAGCCGCCATAGAAAAACAATTAACCGGAACAAGCCTTGAAGCAATCAAAGCAGAAGAGCTTAGTGTTGATGGTGTAAATGAATCTGAAGAATTTTACCGAGCAGGCAATGGGTATTATATAGGTCAAACACAGCACTTCAATTCACAATTTGCAATTGATGAACAATTCTTTTGGGATTTTCTGAAAAACACCCAAAAAGAGGAGCTCGAAAAACTACAACGACAAAGCGATTGGAAATTAAAAATTCTAAATCGGTTGGATAGGATGATCAAAAAGTATGGTATTATACACTTACTAAAAAAAGGACTGAGCGTGGACGATGCGCATTTTACTTTATTCTATGTTTTACCATTAGCGAGCAGCAGTAAAGCTGTTAAGGAAAACTTTGAACAAAATATATTTAGTGTTACTCGGCAAGTTCCATATTCGGCAGATAATCCACGTGAAGAAATTGATATGGTGTTGTTTGTAAATGGTTTGCCCTTGGTCACTATGGAGTTAAAAAATCATTGGACAGGACAAAACGCTCGGGTTCACGGTCAACATCAATACAAAACTCAACGAGATAATCATCAACCTCTTTTACAATTTGCACGATGTATTGTTCATTTTGTTGTAGATACTGACGAAGCTTATATGACGACCAAGTTAAATGGCAGGGATACTTTTTTTCTACCTTTTAATAAAGGTAATAATCATGGAAAGGGAAACCAACCTAATCCTTTTGGCCATAAAACTGCTTATTTGTGGGAAGAGGTTTTTACTAGAAATAGTTTGGCAAATATCATTCAGCATTTTGTTAGGCTAGACGGGAGCAAAAAAGATAACTTAAATTCGCGTACCCTGTTTTTCCCGCGTTACCATCAAATGGATGTGGTGCGTAACATTATAGACCACGCCGCTAAAAATGGAGTTGGGGAGACGTATTTAATACAACATTCCGCAGGTTCAGGAAAATCTAATTCAATTACTTGGGCTGCCTACCAATTAATAGATACGTATCCTGAAAATGAGAGCGTAGCAGGAAATAGAGGTACAGACCATCCGCTGTTTGATACTGTGATAGTGGTTACTGATAGACGCTTATTAGATAAGCAATTACGAGAGAACATCAAGGAATTTTCCGAAGTAAAAAATATCGTCGCTCCAGCCTATTCTTCAAAAGAACTAAGGGACAGCCTAGAACAAGGCAAAAAAATAATCATTACCACTATTCAGAAGTTTCCATTTATCATTGATGGTATTTCAGATTTAAGTGATAAACGCTTTGCCGTGATTATAGACGAAGCTCATAGTAGCCAGAGTGGAACAACTCACGACAAAATGAACCAAGCAATGGGTCATGAAATAAATGAAGAGGAAGAGACAGACGCCCAAGATAAAATTGTTATGGCAATGCAGTCACGAAAAATGCGTGGCAATGCGTCTTATATGGCATTTACGGCAACCCCAAAAGCGATTACCTTAGAAAAATTTGGAAACCGCCAAGAAGATGGCAGCTTTGCACCCTTCCATTTGTACTCTATGAAGCAAGCAATAGAGGAAGGTTTTATTTTAGATGTAGTTGCCAATTATACTACATTAAAAAGCTATTATGAAATAGAAAAATCTATTGAAGAAAACCCATTATTCGATACGGCAAAAGCACAAAAAAAATTACGTGCGTTTGTGGAACAACATGAACAAACCATACAGACCAAGGCCGAAATAATTCTAGATCATTTTATTCCGCATATCGTTAATCAAAAAAGACTTAAAGGGAAGGCAAAGGCAATGGTACTTACCCAAAGCATAGAATCTGCTATTAAATATTATAAATCCTTAACACGAATATTGGAAGACAAAGGCAATCCATTTAAAATAGCCATTGCTTTTTCTGGAACCAAAACTGTTTCCGGTATAGATTACACCGAAGGAGGTATGAACGGTTTTGGTGAAAAGGATACTCGAGATAAATTTGATGAGGACGATTATAGAATATTGGTGGTTGCTAATAAATACCTTACTGGCTTTGACCAACCTAAACTCTGCGCCATGTATGTGGATAAAAAATTACAGGGTGTCATGGCGGTACAAGCGCTATCTCGTTTAAATAGATCTGCGGATAAATTAGGTAAGAAAACCGAAGATCTATTTATTCTTGACTTTTTTAACTCCACCGATGATATTAAAAAGTCTTTTGATCCTTTTTACACCGCTACGTCCCTAAGCGAAGCTACTGATGTAAATGTACTTCATGAACTAAAAAATGTCTTAGATGAGGTTGGTGTATATGAATGGGAAGAAGTAGAAAACTTCAACACGCTATTTTTCCAAAAAGCAGATGCGCAACTGTTAAGTCCTATAATCGATACGGCAGCAGAACGATTTGTATCTGAATTGCAATTAGAAGATGAGGACAAAGCCGATTTTAAAATTAAAGCCAAACAGTTTGTGAAAATTTATGGGCAAATGGCCTCCATTCTCCCTTTCGAAATAGTTACATGGGAAAAGCTATTTTGGTTTCTAAAATTTCTAATCCCTAAACTGCCCATCAAAGATTCTGTTATAGATGGTATGGATGAGTTGTTGAACTCTGTTGATTTATCAACCTATGGCTTGGAGCGCATAAAGCTGAACCACACTATCGGGTTGGACGATTCGGATTCCGACTTGGACCCTCAAAATCCATCTCCACGCGGTGCCTACGGTAGTGATGAAGAAAAAGATCCTTTAGAATTGATTATACAGTCATTTAACGAACGTTGGTTCCAAGGGTGGGATGCAACACCAGATGATCAACGTATTAAGTTTATAAGCCTTAGCAAGTCCATTCAAGCCCATCCTGATTTTCAAACAAAAGTTGCCGAAAATAGCGATGAGCAAAACAAAGATCTCGCTTTCCGAAAAATTCTAGACGATGTGATGTCTAAACAACGTAAACAAGAATTAGATTTGTATCGCTTATATGCCAAAGATCAGACCTTCTATCAAGCATTTTTTGATACAATGAAACGAATGGCGAGTGTGGAACGGAGTTGATTTTGAATAATAGTATTCTTTAATATTGTACCACCAAATCTGATTCAGGAAAATAGCATATTGAATGATAAAAAATTGGAAATTAAAGCAGTTTTATCTTTTAATAAATCTAAAGAAAAATGGGGTTGGAAAGCATTTAGTGTTTTGAAGTAATTAATTTTCTTTTCTATGAAAATCAAACCACTAATTAAATAATAATCGTTTCTAATAATGCGGGATAAGATCATATACTCCATAAAAAACTTCGATATCGAAGCACTCAACAAACTACTCGATGATGATAAACCTTATATGGATGTTTCAAAATCTTTATTTCTGCAAAAACTAGCAAAGAAGTTTAAAATTGCAAAAGAAGATGGTTGTCATTCATTTGACGATGTGTTCTTTGGTATATGCGGATCTTGTAATAAAGGCTGTGAAGGAATGACATTTTTTTCAGAATCTGGTCACTATTTAGATTTGTTTATTGAAAGTAAAAATGATACTGTCGTAGATGATATATACGTTTGCAACAAACTCACTAATTTCACAGATTTAGAAAAGACAAACTGCCTTAATTTTACTTTTTGTCATGATGAGAAAGTTACTTTTAAACCATCTAATGACTATATTTTGGTTGAAAAGCAATACTATTCAATGGCAAATGATATAAAAGAGATGCAAGATCCAATTAAGCTAGATGATTTTGCCGACTGGTATGATGATTATAGCTTTATAAAAAATTTCTTAGGCAAATTAGGCGTCTTCGAATGCTTCGATTATAAGTTATATGACAAAGCAAACAACTTAATTTTTGACATCAATTCTATAATCAATATTAAATCAATAAATGATCAAGCTGCTGAGGCTCTAATAGCATTCCAAGTTGCGAATTCTGAAAGAGAGAAACTCATTTGGTTTTTTGAACACCAGAAAGACCAGTATGGTTCTATAAACTTTACCAACTCTGAAATATGGAATGCCAATCCTTGTATAGCCTATATATCAGATAATATTAATGTTACAGTTGATTTAACTGGCTATGAGTATGTAATGGATTATTTTTCTAAGCTTGATAATTTATACAATGAACTGATGGAAAAGTATAAGCCTCTTCCCGAACATTTTGAAGAATCAGCAACGGGTAATATTGAGTACTCTTTAGAAAATCACTTAAAACTGCATAACAAGCATATAGACATTCTTGAAATGTATGGTAAAGAAAGCTAGTTTTAGGAAAATATTTATAAAATAACCGTATCTTAGCAATACCATTTAGAATCACGATAAAGTGATAGCAACCTGCTCAATCAGGCGAAGGTGCTTATACAATGAGCCTACTTATAGGAAAAGCATGATTTATTCAATTTTATAATATTTATCGGTTTCTGTGATTTTACTTTAAAAATCACAGAAAAAATGTACATAAAGTTTAGAAGTTTCCGACAGGAACATTTCTCTGAACTAGTGCATGACGCAGTTATTAATTAAATTTAAAAATGTATTTATGACAGCATTGACAATCGGAAAAATTTTAAATGACTATCAAGGCTTTTTAATGGATTATGAAGTCGAACAACTTCGAAAAGTTCAAAGAACACCTTCAGATTTTACTACGCAAGTTAAAGCAATACAACTTGCTTTATTTGCCGAAGAATGGGATTTTATGGGAGACTCAGGAGCAGATTCTAAAGATAGATCTAGAGGGATTAATCCTATGAATCAAGAGTATATAGATCGAGTTAATAAAAAAAGAGAAGCATTTAGCGTAAGTCTATTAAGTGAAGATGGGTATAGCACAGATAATTCTTCTGATCTATTCTGTGAAGAAGTAGTGCGTCATACAAAAAACTATAAAGAGCTTTTGGAACATAAAAAAAATAAGACCAAACAAACCGTATTTGTAGATATGGACAATGTGTTGGTAAACTTTAAATCGGGCATCGATAAAATTTCAGAAGAAGATAAGCTAAAATATGAAGGCGATTTAGATGAAGTCCCTGGAATTTTCTTTTTAATGGAGCCCTATGATGGTGCCATTGAGGGCTATAAGTGGTTGTGTAAAAATTTTGACACTTATATATTATCTACAGCTCCTTGGGATAACCCTTCCGCTTGGCAAGATAAATTACTTTGGGTGAAGAAATACTTACCCGATGAAGCATATAAAAGGTTGATTCTTTCGCATAATAAACATTTAGTTCACGGCGATTTCCTTATAGATGATCGCACTGCAAATGGAGCTGGAAAATTTCTGGGGAAACATATTCATTTTGGCCCAAAAGGAGATAAAGATTTTGCAGATTGGAAAGCGGTGATAGCTTACTTGAAAAACCTTACTTGATTATAATCATAACATTAAAAATTTAGTAGTCTCAATGAAGTTTAAAAAACTTATACAGAATAATACTTGGTCTAATATTTACTCTAAATTTTCAGAAATTTATCCCGAGGCTATTAAAAATCTAGAAGGATATAAAGTAGTTTTTGAAAATTTGGTAATGATGCAACCCGAAGATACTGATATGTCAATAGTACTTTCCATAGAAAAAGATGATAATGAAGAATATATTGATGTTTCTGCAAAGTATAATAATCCGAGAAATGAGGACGAAAAATATCCACAAGGTATCGAGTTGACCCCTTGGCGGATTTGGCTGGGGATGGATATTAATGATGAAACATTAACTAATTTTACAGAACAGGAAGTTATTGTCCATTGCATCTATGAAATGAGCTACTTTGGCTTTT
The DNA here is from genome assembly GCF_963974425.1 of uncultured Marixanthomonas sp. Taxonomy (NCBI): domain Bacteria; kingdom Pseudomonadati; phylum Bacteroidota; class Flavobacteriia; order Flavobacteriales; family Flavobacteriaceae; genus Marixanthomonas; species uncultured Marixanthomonas sp. The sequence continues at coordinate 63,157 of NZ_CAXBCK010000009.1, read as the reverse complement.
CTGAAGAAGATATCCAGAAAATAGGCAGTAGACTGTAAAATAGATAAAAGCGTGATTTAATCATAACGAAAGAAAAACTATGATAGAGATTTCCGTATATTAAATCTAAATTGAATAGGATAAAAATATTAGTTATTAAGAAAATAATTAATTTCAGCTCATTAAGAAAACATGAATGTAAAACTCATTTAAGGTAAAAGTGTTAGTTTAAATTCTTCAAACGAGAAGTATTTCTTACTTTATTTTCTATTAAAAAGCTCAAAAACTACCATAAAAACTAAAAAATCATCATTTTCAATTTTTTTCTGGTGTTTTAAAGATTCCTTACTATAAGGATCTGTAATTCAATATTTCATGATAACTTTTTTACATTTTTCCAGAAAAAGTTTTTCTCGAGAATTGTAAAATCGAACAGAGTTAACATAAATAATACTATTAGACTATTATTTTATCTTTTCAAATTTTATTTTTTACTATTGTTTAAAAAGTAAAAAACCAGAACTTCTGTGAATTCACAAAAGTTCTGGTTTTTTTTCGACCTTCATTTATTTCAATTTGGTATTGCTCAACTTCCTCACTCACTCCTAAAATTAAATCACGTAACTTATTTGATTTACCTATTGAATTGCCCTAAAAAAGTTCCCAATAAAATTCAATGGTTTCTAAAATAGATTTCAGTTCAGTATTTTGAGATGTTAATGAATGTCATCATAGTTAATTTAAAAAAACTATTTCAAATTTTTTATTGAGTTATCTTTTAAGCAAACCACTATTAAGAGTTGTTAATATAAAAATCTCTAAATGGGGATGAAATAAAATCATCATGAAAAATAATATTACTAATGTATAGAGCTTTTCCGATTACGATCATAAAAGATATGGATTAAATCGCGGTGATGTGACTGCGTTTAGAACACATCTCAACTAAGTATAAGACGCATAAATTGTTGATATAAATTAAAACGGGCAAGAAACACCAACTAAATATAAGGATATTGAAGATCAAATAGAAGATGAAAAGAACTAGTACTTGATAAGAAGGAAATAAAAAAGATTATAACTATACTCAAAAATCTGTTTGAATTTTATAAAAATTCTTCTTATGTACTATAAACAATACAGTTTACGACATTAAAAAAGTATAAAACCAGAACTTCTGTGAATTCACAGAAGTTCTGGTTTTTTTGATGTCAATCTTCATTTATTTTAATCTGGTATTTCTCAACTTCCTGATTCCTACTAAAGTTACATTACATAATTTATTTGATTTCTATATTGACATGCTCTAGAAAAATTCCTAATAAAGTTCCAGGATTTCCAAAGTAGATTTTCGTTCAGTGTCTGAAAATGCCTTCATAGTTAATTTAAACACTATGTTACTTGTATTTTTTTGAATAGAAGGGTTACCTTTAGTTAAACCACTTTTAAAAGTTGTATAATATATTTAACAACTTCATTATGGAACCTTTATTAGATAAGACATTATTAAAAAACATCTAAACGGTGAAGAAATAAAATAAACAAACAAAATTGACATTACTACTGTTAAGAGCTTTTCCGATCACAGTCATAAAATATCTGGATTAAATAGTGGATGTGACTGTGTCTAGAACACACCTCAACTAAGTAAAAGATGGACTTGTTATTGATTAAAATTAAAACGAGAAAGAAAGGCCAACTAAATATTCTGGTGCTTGATAAGAAGGAAATAAAAAAACATTGTAGATATATTCAAAATTTTATTTGATTTCTTGGAAAAATTAGCTAAAACCCAAAAAATGGAAAATTTTATTAAAAACTCACTTACAAAAATTCTATAAACTATACTTAATGAAGGAATTGGTAAAAAACCAGAACTTCTGTGAATTCACAGAAGTTCTGGTTTTTTTAATTTCAACCTCTATTTCAATTTGGTTTGCTCAATTTAATTACCCTTAGAAACTAAAAAAGATACAATTTTTTCCCTCTATAACAAACCATTAGATAAAGCATGCTCATATTTAAAATTAAAGATAGACCGTTAGTAACTATGATGGCTAAATCATCTTTTAAAACACCATATACAACCCAAAGACTTACTCCTAATAAAAGAATTGCAAACATAATGGGAGAAACGTCCTCTACTTTTTTTGTTTTCCAAGCTCGAATTAGTTGGGGTACTACAGCCGAAGTGGTGCATATGCCTGCAAATAAGCCTAACAGAGTTATAGCGTCCATATATCAAAGTTATAGACCTAGTATTTTAAATTTTTTTGAAAATCACCCCTTTAATTATTAAGAAATATGTCTAATCTTTGTCTTTCTTTTCATCATTAATTAAGTAATGATCCTTTCCCAGACCTACTATATTTATAATATTGGTTACGGTGGTATATAACATTAAAATAACTGTAATCATCATCCCGCTTAAAACGGACGAAAAAAACAACGTTGTCCAATAGATTATGTCATACCACGCTGTAGGCACATTGTCTGCTTCGGTGATAGGAATATTAAAAAGTTGAAAGAGTAGTAATGCGCCTACAAATAAAATAGTATCAAATTTGGCAATGGATAACACCTGTTTATAATGAGCATTTTTCAATTTAGATTTTGTGCCCGTGCTTATACCCAAAAGTGTAAGCAATAGTGCTAAAATAGTTGCTGAGGCCAGAACAATGGTATTGCAAAGCATATTAATGCCAGATAGAGAAGTACTTATTAATTTTTTGGCTTCATATCCTGATAAATTGCCTAGAAAAAAAACTCCTATTCCGATGAAAAGTGTTGCTATTAGCCCACCAAACAACGGGCGTTTATTTTTATTTAAAAAATCTTTCATGTATAAGAAATATTTTGGTTATTATTTATAGCTTGATTGTTTATTTCAGTAGTTACCATAGCCATAATACAATCCGTTGCAAATGGATATCTCTGAGTAAACTGATATGGGTACCTAAGGCTTTTTTTATACAATAGGTTTATGAACAGTGCATACATTTTATTTACGTTTAACATCCGTTAATAGCCATTCAGCTACTTGAGCCTCGGCATTTTTAGAATGAATAACAATAATATCACCAGTAGTCTCAAAGATGACAGCTTTAACCTCAGAGAGGGATAAAATATTAGCTTCCCTTAATTTCGAGCGCAAATCTCCTTCCGATACCCGAGCCTTTCTTAAATTATCATCTAAGATAAGTGAGCCATCCATTAATAATAAGTAAGGGACTGTTGTCAATGGCTTTTCTAAAGGGTTTCCAGCGTCGCGAAAGAGCAGCCAACATCTGCATAGCAAAAATCATAAAGCAACCGAACATCCCTTCCAATAAAGATACAGAATGCGATAGAATGGTTGTAGCAATTAATGAACCTACGGCCACGGTCATAGCAAAATCAAAACTCGACATTTTTGAAAAACTTCGTTTACCGAAGATGCGTGTATATAGAATTACAATAGCATAAATAACCACGGTAGTAATGGCAATTGCGGTAAGGGTTATAAAATCAGTAGCAAACCATTTTTCCATAGGTGTCTGTTTTATTGTATTTAACTGAAATTAAAAAAGGAGTTTATTTGGAATGTCTCCGATAATACTCGGGCGATTTATTCCATATTATGGATAAAATTCCGAATAGCACTGTAAGAAAATAAAATGCGTTTAACGGGGTATGATTAAAATAAAACTGACTTACCAATCCAATGAACAAAAATATCACTGTTAAAGTAGCATATAGAGTTCTCATAATGTCTATGTTTTCTGTTAAGTGTTTTAAAGCTAACTATTTAAAAGTATATAAAGCAGTGATTTAGGATATCATTTAGAGTTTTTAAGGGAAGTTTATAATTTTTTGAATGTGGAATGTTTAATTACATACCAATCATTTTATTGGAATAATTAGATATCGTTATTTATAAAAAAATAAGTTATTTTTAATCCACCAATTTAATGATTATGACAATCTTATTTTCAGTTATCTCAATTGGAGTATTAGCCACACTTACTATGACAGCATTTAGCTATGGCGTTTCTTATTTTACTCATAGCAATATGAAAGAACCTCAATTGATAAACTTATTTATTAGAAGAATACCTTCTCAACCTTTTAAAATAGGAAAAGAACATGTATTAGGATGGGTCATACACGTTTTAATTGGGATTTTTTTAGTTGTTATATTTAATTTTTGCAGACATATTTTCAATATACCTATTACGTTAGTATCTGGGATTATCTTCGGTTCTATCGCTGGGGTGATTGGAGTTTGCTTTTGGCAATTGGGATTCATAATACATCCCCATCCGCCTTCAGTTGAAAGAAAAAAATATTATCTGCATTTAATATTCGCCCATATAATTTTTGGTATTACGATGGTACTTTTAATGTAGCAATATATTAAGCGTTTAAGGTATCAATTACGCTTTTCATATCTATCTCTTCTTTAAGTATAGGTTCGAATATATCCCCTAGCTTTTTTAAGCGTTCTGGAACGGTTTTAATGGTATATTCATCTATTTTCAAACCCGATTTCACTTCCTTCCATAAAAGCGGGGTGGAGACACAAGCCTCTGAAACCGGACGTACGCAATAGGCTGAAGCGATAGTTTGTCCTCGTCCATTCTGTAAGTAATCAAGATATATCTTTCCATCACGTTTTGTTTTGGTTCGTTCAATCGTGGCTAAAGAGGGCACCAAATCAATAACAAAATAACACAATAATTTTGCGAAGTTGCGAGTTTCTGAATAACTATATTGCCCCCCTAAAGGAATAAAGATATGGAGTCCTCTACTGCCTGAGGTTTTAATATAACCGTTTATACCTGCGTTATCCAAAACTGCTTTGACGGCCTGGGCTACTTCTATTATTTGTTCAAACGTATTATTAGGTGAAGGATCTAGATCCAGGATAGCATAATCTGGATGTTCTATATGAGTTATCTGAGAATTCCACGGATTTAATTCGATACATCCTAAATTAGCCATATAAAGTAAGGTTGCTTCATTCTGACATAATAAATAATCAATATTTTTATTAGAAGACTTAGAATACTGTTTAAATGACTCGATCCAATCTGGTAAATTCTCACTATCTTTTTGATAAAATGAATCGCCTTCAATCCCGTTAGGATGCCGATGTAAATTTTGAGGACGGTTCTTTAAATATGGTAGTATAGTTTCAGAGATTTGAAGGTAGTAATCGATTAAATCATATTTTCTATAACCCGACTTGGGCCAATAGACTTTGTCTAGATTAGAGATGGGCACTGGAATACTATTTACAGTGAGTACATCCGTACCCGATCTTGGAGGTCGTTCACCTTTTCTTTTAATGTCCTTATTGCTTGTTGGATTAGGAAAAGTACGTTTGCCTTGTATTTCATTAACAGCCTCTATGGAGCTTTTGTCGAGACGTAACCGTTTGAAAACAGGATGTCTTAAAAGTTCATTTTTAGTATATTCGGTAAAGGATACTTCACAATATATATAGGGAGATACCCATTGAGGAGTTCGTCCTTTCAGATTTATTTCTTCAGAAAAAGGCGAATCATCTATTATAAATCGTTGTAAGATTTCCAGTATTTCTTTTTGTTTTGTAGTGGAATACCCTGTACCACAATTCCCAACATATCTAAGGGTACCATCTTTTCGAGAGCCTAATAATAAAGAACCAAACAGGGAATCTTTTTTTGTGATGGTAAACCCACAGATTATAAATTCATCGGTGTGGACATGTTTTATTTTTAACCACTGGTCCGTTCGATAATTAGGGGTATAATCACTATTTTTTTCTTTTGCCATTACCCCTTCCAAACCTTCCTCTAGGGCTTTATTATATAATGTGATTCCCATTCCGTCGATGTGATCACAATAATAGATGCTCTCTAGGTCCTCAAGTAATTCCGGTAATAGGCTTTTTCGCTCTAACAAGGTCAAGGAAGTAGTAGCATAACCGTTTAAATACAGCAGGTCAAAAACATAATAGCGTAAGGTGCCTTCTGGTTGTCGTGGAGTATAATTTTGAAGTTTAGAAAAGTCAGGCTTTCCGTTTGTGTCCACTACGACCAGTTCTCCATCAAGAATACAATTATGAGGTATTTGTTGTAGTTCTTCTACAATTTTTTGGAATTTACTGTTATAAACTATTCCATTTCTCGAATAAATTTCTACCTCTCCATTGTTGACATTTGATAGTAAACGATATCCATCCCATTTCAATTCAAAAATATAGTTAGGATTATTAAAAATGGAGGAGCCATTTGTGGCTAGCATGGGTTTAATTTGACTATTGAGGGAAATAGTTTTATTTGTTTTTGTTGCGGATGCATATTCTTTTGGCTGAGATTCTTCTGGGTCATACATAAGCTCAGTGGCAAATGGATCTTTTTTCTTTATAAGTAACCATTGGTTTTGTTTGTCACCGTGCTCCGTTTTTACTAATGCGAACTGCCCTTTTAACTTGGAGCCTTTAAACGTTAATTTTAAGTCACCTTTTTTATACTGCGAATTAAAGGAAGAACCTTTGTATAATGTATAGGTACCAGAATCCCATATACTCATTTTGCCCGCTCCATAATTACCTTTAGGAATAACCCCTTCAAAAAAGAGATAGGAGACGGGGTGATCTTCAGTATGGATAGCCAATCGTTTATCAGCAGAATTCATAGAAGGTCCTTTGGGCACTGCCCAACTCTTTAATACCCCATTATGTTCCAGGCGGATATCATAGTGCAAATGACTAGCCTCATGACGTTGAATAACAAAGCGATTTAGGTCGTCACTATTTGTTTCGCCTTCAGGTTCATTCGTTTTTTTGAAGTTCCTTTTAGCATTATAATCGTCCAAAGACATATTAGGAAGCTTTTGATTTCTTTTTGGCTTCCAAACTAGCCTTTAATTTGGCCATAAGATCTGTGGCTTTCGTAGGTTCTGATTTGTGCTTTTTAGGTTTTACTTTCTTTCCTGACTTTTTACGTTCTATAATTTTCATTAATTGGTCATTATATACATCTTCGTATTTATCCAATTCAAATTTAGCAGTATAATTATCAATAAGTGATAAAGCCATATCAATCTCTTTCTTAGAGACCTTGCTTTTAGGTATTTTTAACTCAGAGGGATCTCTAATTTCATCAGCAAACCGAATCACGTGAAGTACCAATGTGTTTTCATAGACTCCAATTAAGCTCAAGTGTTCTTTTTGCCTCATAACAAATGTTGCGATACCTAACTTCTTGGTTTTTTTTAGAGCGTTGCGTAATAAGTTATAGGACTTTTCCCCATCTTTTTGGGGCTGAAGAAAATAAGGTTTTTTAAATAATAAATCTGATACTTCTTTCTCTGCTACAAATTCTTCTATATCGATCGTCTTACTTTTTTTCATATTGGCAATCTCAAAATCTTCCTTTTCTAAGACAACATATTCATCGTCCATTTTGTAACCCTTAACAATATCTTTCCAAGCTACTTCTTTTCCGGTATCTTCATTAATCCTTTTGTACCTGATACGTGCGTTATCATGGCGATCTAGCATATCTAAATCTATTTTTCGGTCTTCTGAAGCTGAAAATAATTTAATAGGTATTGAAACCAATCCAAAGCTTACCGAACCATTCCATATTGATCTCATATTATTTTTTGTTTAAGGGTGAACTTAAAATTAATAAGGAAAATCGGGATTAGTTCTTAATTAAAAACTAAAATATAGAAGGTAACAGGATGAAGTTTTAAATAAAATAGACTTTTTATTTAAAAACTAAGACTTTCGAGTGGGCTTAATCAATAATTCGTTTATGTTTACTCCGGCGGGTTCACTAATAGCATATAAAACCGCACGGGCAATGTCGGTTGCCTTTAGTTTTGGTTCATCGTCGCTATAATCTTTATCATTCAATAATTCTGTATCGGTGATATCCTTCCTTAAATTGGTGCCCACGGTGCCGGGTTCAACCGAAGTGACCTTTATGCCGAACTCTGGGGAAAGTTCCATGCGCATAGCTCGTGACAAGGCAATCAAAGCTGCTTTGGAAGCACCGTAAACCGCGCCCCCTTTGTATAATTCTTTTCCGTCAACAGAAGCAATATTAATAATGTGTCCACGCTTCTGTTCTTTCATAGCGGGTAGAACACCATCAATCATTCGTAAACAGCCTTTCACATTTACATCGATTGTTTCCAACCATTCTTCAAGATGTCTATTTTTAAGATAGGTGAGTGGCATTACACCGGCGGCATTTATTAATATATCTATTTGCTTAATCTTTTTATAGATAATTTTAAAACCCACGTTAACACTCTGGCCGTCCGAGACATCCATTTCTACTATGTAAGTTTCGGATGCTAGTTTCTGCTGTAATTTTTTTAGTGCATCGACATCTCGTCCTGTAATCACTAATCGACACCCTTCTCTAGAAAGAGCATGGGCAATGGCGCTGCCAATACCACCAGTCGCTCCGGTAATAACTGCTACTTTATCTGTTAATTTCATAAGCAAATAGATTTACATTAAATTAATCTCTGTTGTTTTAGATTATAGACAACTTTTATTTTTTATTCTTGCACTCCTTGAAGTATTTTATCTTGTACTTGTTTGTTGCCGCTAGTATGTAAAATAGAAACGTCTCCAGTAGATTCTAAAATAGCCGCGTGTACCTCTTTTAAATTAAAAACATTCGCTTCGCGTAGTTTGGCAATAAGGTCATCTTCGCCCATGTTGGTTGCTTTTAAATTTTCATAGATTATTTCTCCTTTTTTCATAAGTAAGATGGGGTTATTAGTAGCTAGCTTTTTAAAACGATCTGATTTACGAACTAATAACGCAAAAAGCGATTGAAAAGCGATAATACCACCTAAGGCAATAGCGCCTTTAACAAGCGATTGATCACTATTTAAAACAATTGAAGCAAGTATAGATCCAATAGCAATGGTGGAAGCAAAATCAAAACTAGACATTTTTGCAAATGTTCTTAAACCAGCAATGCGTGTAATAACGATAATACAAGTAAAAATGAGTAAAATTGTAATTATAACTTTTCCTAAGGTTTCGGGGGTTACAGTAATCCAGTTTTCCATAAATAGTTAATTTTAGTCTATAAAAATTTTAGAATGAGTACAATTGTATCCGGTTAGTATACGTATTCTTAGTCGGTATTATTGAACTCTATTGGTAATTATAATTTTAATATGTGCTAATTTTTAGAAATTTTATTTCTAAAAGAAATTACAACTAATAAAACTTCTTGTTAGTCAGTTGTTTTCATTTCGATTCTCTATAGCGACTCTAGTTTTAGTTAATCCTATTCCTTTCTCTAACTCACAGATGTAAGTTATTAATTTTTCTCTCAAATCACACTGTAGATCCCAGGCCGTGAAGGGATCTTTAGCACTGCAAAGTGCTCTTATTTTTATAGCCTTATCCGTTGACTCTATAACTTGAACAGATGGCGGTGTATTTCCATCCCAATCGGAAGAATTTTTTAATAGCTTCTCAAACTCCTTACGTATTTTTTGAACGTTAACTCTATAATCAGTATAAATATCGATGGATCTAATTTGGCTGGAGCCCCGCATAGACCAATTTTCGAATGAATTGGAAATAACGCTCTTTAAGGGTATAACCAATCTTCTCTCATCCCATGTTTTAACAACCATAAAAACAAAACCAAGATCTTCAACGTGACCCCATTGATCTTTAAAAATGACTAAATCACCAATTTGAGCAGGTTTAGTAACTGCTATTTGAATCCCCGCAATAATATTCCCTAAGGTACTTTGAGCAGCAATACCAATAATTATCGTCGCAACTCCAGCTGATGCAAAAAGGGATACACCTAAGTTCTTGAGACTTTCAAATTGAGATAATATGATACCCAATCCTACTAGTAAAATTATAAACGTAACTACTCGTCTTGCTACTGATAAATGGGTAAGGGTTCTCCGAGATTCTAAATTTTCCTCATCATAGATATTCTCTGTTTTGTTTTGGGCTAGATAAGACATAAAGGCATCCATAAACCTCATAACGAACCAAGTTCCAAAAGCTACGGTAATTATTAAAAGAGTTGTATTTAAGCCATTGGCAAAATTTCCATCAAATGAAATGAAATTATAGATAAGAAGGTAGAATATGAGCATGGCAATGAAGCCTGAGGCTGGTAAAGCCAATCTAAAGGATATGGAAGAAATCCACTCCCAACTAGAACGTCCAAATATTCTACGTAAAATAAAAATAGTGAGCCAACCAAACGCATAAGCTATAGCCAATGAAATAAGGAAACCAATGATTTTCCAAATAGGAATGTCTAAAAATTTATTTTCTAATCCCCAATCCGGAATCAACTGCACAATTTGAGTAGGGCCATAATTGGCGTAAAGCGCATCGATATTTTCTACTGTATTAGCAGATATAACCCAATATGGCGTATTATCTTTATATTTAACACGTTGAAGACGTAATTCAACATCTATCTCATCTAAGTTAAGGTTTCCGAAAGAAATATTTTTATTTGTTTTTCTAGAAACGACCTTGCTTTGCGATGTACTACCATCCATCTGCCCATCAGGCCTATCTGGCAATTTATCCCAATCAATGCGAATATTTTGATTGATTACGATATAAAGTTTATTGACCAACTCTTTTACTTGATCTTCGGTAATAGCATCTGGTAATAAATTTAAATTAAGAGATTGTGAAGCTTTTAGATAATCTTTATTTCGGACACTTAAAATAAAATTTTCAAGACAAGCTTGTGGTGTTTCTCTATTGACAGATATGTTAACCTGGCTTTGAAACTTATTTTTACGATTAATAACGTAATAATTTTTCTTAACCTCTTGAATGGATTCTACATCATTATCAATATTATTTACTATAGTGTTTTCTTTCTTTGGTGAGACGGTTTTGGTAGTAGCTTGAGCATGTAAACTATGCCATCCTATTCCATTTATATAAAAGAAAAAAACTAAAAAAAAAGTTTTTATAATTGCTCTAAGTGGAAGATGTTCTATAATTGCTATGGGTATGTTTATTATTCTCAAATAATCAATTTTAAAATTTATAAGCTTTGTGGTGCTTTTTTCTTTAAATAAAATTGAAAAAACAGTTTACATTTTTGTAAAAAGGGACCACTAAATAATAATTATAAACGCTAGCTATGAGTAAACCAATATTTGATTATTGAATTACGCTTTAGGAATAATGCAATATACCAAATAATCCAGTCAATTTTTGCAAAAATAATTTTCTGGTTTAAACCTTTTTAGCAAAAAACCTACAATTTTTAATGCATATCACACAATCTAATATATCCCAGATTGTAATGTTAAAAGTCTCTAATATCTTTGCCCGCAGTCGTTTTAAAAACTAACTTAGCTTAGCAAATTTCAGATAATGAGAAAAAATCGTAAGTTTTTTACTATAGTTTCAGCGCTAGTTCTAGGGCTCGGTCTTTACAAAATAATAGCAGTTAGAAAAAAAAATCGCTCAAAGAAATCTGCTCTTAGAAGACTACGTATTATGTCGCGTGAATCTCGTAACCTTAATGAATTATGAAAGTTGTGGCTAATTCAAAAATTTTAAAATTTGATGTTTCTAACTCTATTTTAGAAACGATTGGTAAGACTCCTATGGTTAATTTATCGAGAATATCTAATATAACTGGGATTTCGGTGTATGGAAAATTGGAAATGTCAAATCCTGGAGGCAGTATCAAGGATAGAACAGCATATTCAATTATAAAAAAAGGTCTTATTGAGGGGACTATAAATGCTGATACAACCGTGGTGGAAAGTAGTAGTGGGAATATGGCTATAGGGTTAGCCCAAGTTTGTTCCTATTTCAAAATTTCATTAACAATAGTGGTGGATCCGAAAACAAATAGTCAAACCCTCAAAATTTTAAAAGCATATGGTGTCAATATTGAAAAAATTTCAACACCGTTGAAAGAGGGAGGGTTTTTAGGGGCTCGTTTGAAAAGAGTAAAAGAAATTTTGAATGAGAAACCGAATACTTTTTGGACGAATCAATATGCTAATGAAGCCAATCCCAAAGCTCATCACCAAACCATGGCTGAAATAATGGAAGCCAAAGTGGGTCCACTGGATTATCTACTTGTGGCAACGAGTACTTGTGGAACTTTAATGGGGTGTGCTGATTTTATTGAAGAACATAACTTATCTACAAAACTTATTGCTGTTGATGCGGAAGGAAGTGTTTTATTTGGTCAGGCGTCTAAAAAGCGATTGATCCCTGGACACGGTGCTGGACTACCTTCAAGATTTTTAAAGAAGGGTGTTGTTGATAGGGTCGTTCATATTACTGATTGGGGATGCATTAAAGGATGTTATCAACTACTTAAAGAAGAAAGCATACTCGCAGGGGGATCATCAGGAGCCGTAATTTCTGCTATGTTACAAATTGCACCCGAATTACCCTCTGGGAGTAATGTAGCGGTTATTTTATGTGACAGAGGTGAACGTTATATCGAGACTATCTACAACCCAGAGTGGAGAAAAAAACATTTTGGAATAAAAGACGTATATGAGCTTTAAGCCAATGGAACAAAACGCTGTACATATTGGTATTATTGGAATGGGGCCGAAAGGACTATATGGTTTTGAACGTTTATTGGCAAATCTTCACGCAATCGAATGTGATACAATACACATTCATCTGTTCAATATTTCAAAATTATTTGGATCAGGATGGATTTATGATCCTAGTCAACCCGATTTTTTGAAAATGAACTATCCAAATAAATTTATTTCTTTAAAACCTCATAACAATCCTCCTGAAATTTGTCCTATTAAATCTTTTTCTGAATGGCAAGCTGATAAAAATCAAACTGCTATAGAAGATGAAAATTTTAATATAGCTGCAAGAGCAGAAGTGGGAAAGTATTTATTTCACTACTTCAAAAAGCTGTGTTTTTGTAGCTCGAATAACCTAAAAATCCATAAGCACGTTACAGAGGTGAAGTCAATTGTCAAATTTGAAGATCACTACCTTCTTCAAACGCTAGACCCACATTTTAAAAGTCCTCATTTTTCTTCTCTTTTAATTACCACGGGGCATTCCCCAAGCATAACAAGCAAGATTAATAGTATAAAAGATAAAAAAGATACTATTCCATTTATTTATCCCGTAGATAGAAAATTGAATTCTATTAAACCTAATTCTGTTGTAGCTTGTAAAGGCCTAGGGTTAACTGCTATTGATGCTATTTTGGCATTAACAGAAGGTAGGGGTGGAACATTTTACACTGATAATAAAGGGAAGATGTCTTTCCATACGTCAGGCAAAGAGCCTTTAAAAATTTATCCATTCTCAATTTCTGGAAATCCAATAATTCCTAGAAATTATTCTCAGACTGTATCGCAACAAAGTTTCTTTTTTAAAAAATTTGTAGAAAATAATACATCGTCATCAAAGCTACTTGATTTCGAAACAGACTTACTTCCAATTATTAAGCAAGATATGGTCTGTGAATATTATTTTCAAACATTTAAAAAGTATGGTGAAAGCCTTAATTTGAAACAACAGTTTAATCATATAGAATTAGATATAGCTAATTTTCATTTAAAACATCCCACGGTACAAGAGTTTAAACCCTCAGATTTATTATATCCGGATTTTGATAGCAATTTTTTAAACCTTCAGTTACAGGTATATTGGAAAGGTTGGTTAAACGAGATACAAACAAGTAATAGTTCACTTGTAGCCGCAGCTACCGTATGGAAAAATATAAGTGATGATTTCAATATACTTTATTCAAATAACCGGCTAACATCATCTTCGAAAGCAACATTTTTAAATCATTATTTTTCGCTATTTAATCGTATTTCTTATGGCCCTCCTATGAGTAATATAAAAAAGATGCTTGCCATAGCGGAACAGGGGATTTTAGATTTTTCGTTTGCAAAAAACCCTCAAATTGAGGAATCTGGTAAAATTAGTAAGTTAACACGCAATGAAAAGTCGGAGATATTTCATGTAATGATTGATGCTCGAATTCCCAGAGGTTATAATAAAAATGACTCTGTACTTTTTACTAAAAATCAAGCAAAATCCATATTCACATTTAATAGAACGGCCTCTAAATATAATTATGCCAATACTTTAATTTGCAATAGCAATGGAAACCCAATAGATACATACGGAAATATGGATATTAATATAACCCTTTATGGAACGCCAACAGAAGGGTTTTTATTTGATAATGATAGTTTATCGCGAAAGCGAAATGATACTGCTTCGCTATGGGCTAATAATGTGGCTGAGTTGATACAACAAAACAAACAAACTCCTATTTATGAAAAATAATATTCCTACATTGGAACCAATTACTTCACCTTGGATAGATACTTTAACTAGTGATTTTGAATTACAAAACGAATTATTAGATACTTATAATTCTCCTTTAAATATTCATCATATCCGCTCCTTTCAAAAGAATATCACGGAATATACAGCCTTCTTAAAACAATATGATTTTAAAAGTAAAGTATTTTATGCACGTAAAGCCAATAAGTGTAGTACACTAGCAACGGTCGCTTTTGAAAGTGGAATTGGGGTCGATACCGCTAGTTATGCTGAACTTAAACAGTGTTTAGATCTGAATATTAACCCTGAAGATTTAGTGCTTACCGCTGCAATTAAAAACACGAAATTATTACGGCTCGCTATTCAGCATGAGGTCTTGATTATAATAGATAATAAAGACGAAGCAGACCTAATTTATGCTATCTGTAAAGAAGAAAACAAACAAGCAATTATAGGTTTGAGAATTAGCGGATTTGAATATAACAGTCAAAAACTAAAAAGTAGATTTGGTTTTGATATTGATACAGTTAGCGATTTTATTTTAAAATTTTTTGAGCCTGAAGAAGTGAAAAAATGTATCAAATTCACTGGCTTTCATTTTCATTTGGACGGGTATAATACACAGCAACGCGGAGTTGCTATTCATCAAACTTTAGATTTAATTGAAAATCTAAAAACTTATAATTTTAAACTCAATTTTATTGACATTGGCGGTGGTATTTTGATCAATTACCTTAAAGATAGTGACCAATGGAAAACGTTTCAAGAAGAATTAAAAAAAGCTATCTTAGAAAAACGAAATCCAATCACATATAATAATAATGGGTTGGGGTTTGTACAACGAGATGGAAAGATAGAGGGACAACTGGCTACTTATCCCTATTACAATCAAATATTTAAAACTACCTTTATAAAAAACATATTGGATGTTATGGGTAGCCAAAATGAGCCGGTTTGGAAACGATTAAAAGATTTAAATATAGAATTACGCTTAGAACCAGGCCGCAGCTTACTTGATCAGGTAGGCATTACCATGGCTAAAGTAGCTCATAGAAAGAAAGATGCTGATGGAAACATCTTAATAGGCCTTGAAATGAATATGACCCAAATGACAAGCTCTAGTGCAGATTTTCTTTTAGAGCCTAAAATGACATATGCTAAACCAGATATTGATAAAGAATCGGTTGCTGTTTTTTTTACAGGCGCCTATTGTCTAGAAAGGGATTTTATTTTAAAAAGAAAGATAAAGTTACCAAAACTACCTGAAGTAGGAGATATTGTTACTTTTATTAATACAGCGGGTTATATGATGCACTTTTTTGAGACGGAAGCACATTTATTCAAACTTTCTCAAAATATATTTTTAAAAGACTATACTAGAAGTACACAGATAGTTGATTTTTTTCGGGACGAAAATAACCTAGAAACCAACCATATATATTTGTAATGAAAAGTATCAAAGTAAAATCATTACCCTTCAAAGATGTTATTAGGGAAATATCAGAATCCTTAGGTACAGATTTCACAGAACAATGTGAGGAGTATATAGTGAATATTCCACACTCTTTTGGTGAAGGTACTATTCGAGGAATTAACTTTAAGAATGGATTTGGAATAATAATTTATGATTGCACTTTTATTGAAAACACTGAAATTAGATTTACCAAAAACGATATTCATCCAGTAAAATATGTGTACACTGCGGAAGGTCAATTAACACACCGTTTCTTAAATGAAGAAAATATTCACACATTAGAAAAATATGAATGTGCTATTGTGGCAAGCCAAGATCACAATGGTCATATATTAAAATTTAAATCAAATTTACATACTCATATTTTAAGTCTTGAAATTGATCGTAAACAATTTTTTGCTGAAATGAAATGTGAACTATCGCAACTGAACAATAAACTCAAAAATCTTTTTTTAGATACCAATGCATCTACAGGTTTTTATCACGAGGGATATTACACTGTTGCTTTTCAACAGTTAATCTCTTCTTTAAAAGATCACGAAAATGAGATGATGGTTCGAAAACTGTTTTTAGAAGGAAAGGCGTTGGAAATTTTTATTAAGCAAATTGGCCTTTTCGAAGATGATCTAAAAATAGGCTCAGAGAGAAAGCTACTTAGGCAAGGTGATTTGCGAAGAATTCGGGAAACCGCTAGTTATATCAAAGAAAATTTAAATGATGTTTTAAGAATTGAAGATTTATCTCGAGACTCTGGATTAAACCCAAACAAACTACAAGCTGGCTTCAGATTTCTCTTTGATGCTACAGTAAATGAATTTATAACACACCAACGTATGCAAAAAGCCTCTGTATTATTAAAATCTACCGATTTAAATGCTGGACAAATTGCCGAGTCAATAGGTATTAACAGCAAAAGCTATTTCTCTAAGACATTTAAAAAATATTTTGGTGTCCTACCTTCAGAATACGAAAAGAGAAGTTAAATCTATTCTATACAATTTAATATTTCAATTCTCAAAAATTTCTTTTTTAGAGTGAAGTATAAATCCTTATAAGATCAATAGGCCTTCTGTCTATAGAAATTTACTTTGTGTCTATACTGTTATACATCATTTGAATGGTGTTAACAAGTAATAGTGTTTTTAATTATCTTGATTTTGTTATGCTATCTGTATTTCTCAGATAGTTATAAATGAAAATATAAAATTTTAATTAAAAAAATTAATTACTATGAGTAAAGATGAAAAAAATAAGGAGAAGAAAAATGAAGCAAACAGTTCAGGAGCACATACTCCACGCAGTAGCAAAAATATGCATAGTGAGCATGATAATTCTACCAAAGATGGGCTGAAGATAGACACTAATAAAAAGAAAAAGAAATCTAAATAAAATTTGAAATTATGAGCGAATCAAAAATGTGTAAGAAAGTTAACGACTTGATAGAAAAAAATAATGATGCCGCTAAAGGTTTTAGAGAGGCAGCGGATCACGCGGAATCAAATCAATTGAAAACTTTTTTAAAAAAACAATCCAAAGAACGGGAGGCTTTTGCTAATGAACTTTCCGTTAAACTTAGAGCTTATCATCCTGATGTTGATTTAGATACCGATGGAAGTGTAGCGGGTGCGGTGCATAGAGGTTGGCTAAAAGTTAAAGCTGCGTTATCTGCAGATGACGATGAATCAATTTTAGAGGAATGTATGCGTGGAGATAGAATAGCAAGAGAAGAGTATAAAGAAGTTTTGGCCGATTATACGGACCTGTCCAAAGAGTTGATGGATGTTGTGTCAGAACAAAAGCTTAAATTAGAGAAAACGCTGCAAAAAGTAAAAACTTTGGAAGATATTAAATAGCGAATCATTAACTCTTTTGTACAAATGAAAAATCCGTTCTGAAAGAATGGATTTTTTTTGGTCAGCATCTATAATTTAATTCAATCATCTACATTAAATGTCCAACCTAGATTTTGTTGGGTGCATTCTTATTTGAGGGAAATAGTAAGATAAAACTAATGGGTTAGTTTAAAAGAGATTTACTGAAAATTTGATATAATATTTGTAATTTGGAATTAATCCATTTTATGGAACATTTCCTATAAGTGATTTTATTTTATACTTTTGTAGTAAATAAATAAACTAATGGAAGATAGAATTTTCTCCATTGTCGATGTAGAAACTACAGGCGGTGGGATGCGAGGTAATAGGATAACTGAAATTTGTATTGTCATCCTGCAAAATGGTGAAATTTTAGATAAGTACACCACACTTATAAATCCTGAAAAGATAATTCCTCACCATATTACAGCGTTAACAGGCATATCCAATGAAACGGTGGAAGGTGCACCACTATTTTATGAAGTGGCTGAAGAAATTCAAAAAATTACTGAAAATACCATTTTCGTTGCCCACAATGTCCATTTCGATTATAATGTAATACGAAATGAATTCCGCAGATTGGGAATGGAATTTGACAGAAAGAAGCTATGTACGGTTCGTTTGTCAAGAAAATTAATTCCCCATCTTTTAAGTTATAGCTTGGGTCGCATTTGCAGTTCAATCAATATACCCATTGAAAACAGACATAGAGCAGAAGGGGATACCAATGCTACGGTAATTTTATTTCAGAGATTGATGAGTTTGGATGAAAACTATGAAGTTTTCAATCAATTTTTAAACCCTAGGTCAAAGGAGGCTTCTTTACCACCGCACTTAAATTCAAAACAGATATTGGATTTGCCCAATTCCGCAGGAATCTATCTTTTTAAGAATAAAGATCAAAAAGTGATATATGTGGGAAAAGCTAAGAATATAAAGAAAAGGGTTTTGTCCCATATCTACAATAAAAAGAATAAGGGGTATTTAATGTGTCAAGAAACATTCTTTATTGAGCATGAGGAAACGGGAAATGAGCTTACCGCCCTTTTATTGGAATCGGAATTAATCAAGAAATACTATCCTAAGTTTAACAGAGCGCAAAAAAGACCTCAAAGCTCTTATGAAATCATTTCATATAAAAACCAACGAAACATTATTCAATTGGCCATCACTAAAACTAAGGCTGCGGATGATTCCTTAATGACATTCTATAATAGAACACTGGCACGCGAACGGCTGGAATATATATGTGAGACATATAATTTATGCCCTCGTTATTGTGGTTTGCAGAGTAACGTTGAGGTATGCTCACACTATAAAATAAATAATTGTGAAGGTATTTGTGATGGGACGGAAGAAATAGAAGATTATAACAAAAAGGTGGGTGCAGCGATAGACCACTTAAATGATGACAAACCCACCTATATTATTTATGGCAACGGAAGAAATAGCGATGAAAAATCCATTGTACTAATAAAGGAAGGAAGATATCGGGGCTTCGGTTTTGTGGATGAAAGGGAAGGTTTCTCTAATGTAGAAGAAATAGAGAATTTTCTTTCTCCCATGCATCATACCTATCATACCAGTCAAATTATTAGAAGTTACTTCAAAAAAAATCCATACAAAAATGTAGTTCAATTTGAGAAGGAGGTGCTGAGTGAATAAATCAATTTTGCACCTAGACCTAGATACTTTCTTTGTATCAGTTGAACGGCTATTAGACTCTAAGCTTAATAAAAAACCGGTCCTTGTTGGAGGTACTGGAGATAGGGGCGTGGTTGCCGCATGTAGCTATGAAACCCGTCGTTTTGGTGTGCATTCGGGGATGGCCATGAAAATGGCTAGACAATTATGTCCACAAGCAATTGTGATTCGCGGAGATGCTGGAACATATATGAAATATTCCGATATGGTGACCGATATTATTAAAAATGAAGTTCCCGTATTTGAGAAAACAAGCGTTGATGAGTTTTATGCAGATTTAACCGGGATGGATCGTTTTTTTGGAAATTATAAATTTTCAAAACAAATACGAGAAACAGTTATTAAAGAAACGGGATTGCCCATATCCTTTGGGTTATCCCAAAACAAAGTGGTTTCAAAAGTTGCCACTGGCGAGGCCAAACCAAATAACCAAATAAAAATAGATATTGGTTATGAGAAAGATTTTTTAGCCCCTTTATCAATACGGAAAATTCCGATGGTAGGAAAGGTAACTGCCCAAAAGCTAAGAAATCTAGGTGTCCACCACATAAAAACATTACAGAATATGCCTTTAGAAATGGTTGTTTCGGTATTGGGTAAAAATGGTAGAATCATATGGAATAGAGCTAATGGAATTGACAGCTCGCCCGTAATTCAGTATAATGAAAGGAAGTCAATTTCTAATGAGCGTACTTTTAACAAGGATACTATTGATGTTAAAAAGATTGAGTCTTGTCTCAGTGCCATGGGTGAAAACTTAGCCTATCAATTACGTCAAGGAAATAAACTGACCTCCTGCGTTTCCGTAAAAATTAGGTATTCAGATTTCAGTACCTATTCTAAACAAATGAAAATTCCATATACCAGTGCGGATCATGTGCTTATCCCCTTAATCCATGACCTATTTAAAAAACTGTACAATAGAAGGGTGTTAATACGCTTGATAGGGGTCAATTTTTCCCATCTAGTTAGCGGACATTATCAAATTGATCTCTTCGACGATAATTTAAAAAGATTAAACCTGTATGCCTCATTAGACAATATACGCAATCGCTACGGCAGTAATACAGTGATGCGCGCTTCTACAATGGAAGTAAAATCGATTCGCAGTAACCGCAACCCTTTTAATGGGGAACCACCAATTTTACTGGCTCATAGAAAACAATAATGTATACCAATTGTCACACATATTATTCGCTTCGTTATGGCACTTTTTCTGAAATTAAACTTTTAGAATTAGCGCAAGAAAACCATATAAAACAATTGGCACTGACCGATATTAATTCTACATCGGCTTGCTTGAGTATTATAAAAAATGCTCCAAATTATAATATCGATGTTTCGGTTGGGGTAGATTTTAGAAACGGTACAAAACAGGAGTATGTAGTTATAGCAAAAGACAATATTGGGTTTCAGAATATCAATGCATTTCTTACTGAGCACCTTCATCAAAAAAAAGACTTTCCAGAACTATGCCCCAAACTGAGAAGCTGTTTTGTTATATATCCTTTTGAGAAAGTATTGGAATTAGAGAAGAAAGAATTTTTTGCGAACGAGTTTATAGGGATATCTATTGTTTCCGTACGGAAGCTTTTGTTCTCTCGTTACAAGCATTACGATAATTTAGTAATTCAACAACCTGTATCCTTCAGAAACCAAAACGATTACAATGCCCATCGGTTGCTACGGGCTATTGATTTGAACATTTTATTGAGCAAGTTGCCAGAAACGGAGCAAGGCTCAAAAACAGACAAAATGATTTCAAAAGATGAACTGCTTTCTGTTTTTGAATCATTTCCCAAAGCAATAGAAAACACCAACTATCTTCTTGAAAATTCCAATGTTCACTTTTCATTCAATAGTAAACGTGAAAACCAAAATCAAGAATGCTACTTAGCTAATAAACAAGAAGATTATACCTACTTGCGAAAATTGGTTTTCGATAATATAGCATATCGATATCCCAATGCAGACAGCATCGTCTTTCAAAGAATAGAGAAGGAGTTGAAGGCCATAAAAGAAATGGATTTCGTTTCTTATTTTTTGATAAACTGGGATTTACTGCAATATGCAAAATCCAAAAACTATCCATATATAGGGCGGGGTAGTGGCGCAAACAGCATCGTAGCGTATATTATTGGTATTACCAATGTAGACCCTATAGAATTGGATCTTTATTTTGAACGTTTTATAAATGTATATAGATCGTCCCCACCAGATTTTGATCTTGATTTCTCATGGCGGGATAGGGATGATATAACTCATTATATTTTTAATCGATTTAAAAACACAGCCCTAATGGGTACCTATGTTACCTTTAAATTCAGAGCTGTCGTTCGGGAATTAGGAAAAGTATTTGGGTTACCAAAAGCAGAGATTGACAGTTTTTTAAAGGGAAACAATACGGATACTAAAAATGATGAGTACATTCAATTAATTGTCAAATACGGAAAACTTATTCAGGGATTTCCAAATTATCTGAGTGTTCATTCGGGTGGGATATTAATCACTAATAAACCAATCAATTACTATACAGCTACCTTTATGCCCCCAAAGGGTTTTCAAACTGTTCAAATTGATATGAACATTGCTGAAGATGTGGGTATCTTTAAATTCGACATTTTAGCCCAAAGAGGACTTTCAAAAATAAAGGAATGCTTGGAGATCATTGCCTATAATCAACCAGACGCTAAAGTGGCCGATATTGATACTGTATCCAAATTTAAGAGGGATCCTGCTATAAACAATATGCTGAAAATAGGTGATTGTATGGGGGTGTTTTATGTGGAATCACCCGCCATGCGGGTTTTAATGACCAAATTAGAAACTCAAGACTATCTTGGACTTGTTGCTGCCAGCTCCATTATCCGCCCTGGAGTATCCAATGGAGGTATGAAAGATGAATATATTCTCAGACATAAGTTTCCTGAAAAACGGAAAAATGGACATCCTGTTTTGTTGAAGATATTAAAAGAAACCTATGGTGTCATGGTCTACCAAGAGGATGTATTAAAAGTTGCTCATTATTTTGCAGGTTTGGATTTGGGTGAAGCAGATATTCTACGTAGAGGAATGAGTGGTAAGTCCCGATCTAATAAAGAGATTAGAGCAATTGAAAAAAAGTTTAAAGATAATTGTATTACAAAAGGATACCCTAAAAAACTAATCGAGGAAATTTGGGATCAGGTAAGTGCCTTTGCGGGGTATGCTTTTGCTAAGGGACACTCTGCTTCTTATGCAGTTGAAAGCTACCAAAGCTTATATCTTAAAAAATACTTCCCACTTGAATTTATGGTAGCCGTATTAAACAACGGGGGTGGCTTTTATTCTATAGAAACATATGTACAAGAAATAATAATGCAGGGAGGTATTGTTGAAAAACCCTGTGTTAACAATAGTTTTTTAGAAACAATAATTCAAAATAAAACTATTTACTTAGGGTTTCAATTAATTAAGGATTTAGAGAGTAGAGCCATTCAAAAAGTTTTGGAATCGCGAAGTGCCTATGGTATTTTTAAAAGCTTTGATGATTTTATTGATAGGGTTCCCATAAGCCTAGAACAGTTGATAATTTTAATTAGAATAGATGCTTTTCGGTTTACAAAACTGGATAAGCATCAAATTATGTGGGAAGCGCATTTAAAAGCTTTAAAAAAACAAAGCGATATTTCTGCACCAAAACTATTCCACCCTAAACATGTTAGTTTTAAATTACCTGAAATTATCACAAACAACCTAATAGATGCCTACGATGAGATGGAGTTGATTGGTTTTCCATTAGAGGGATATTTTAATTTAATTGAAAAGGATGTTGTAAAGAATATTTTGGCCAAAGACATTCCGCTGTATGAGAATAAGCGAATTACTATTTTTGGTAAATTGATCACTATAAAAGGAACCAATACTGCTAAAGGTGATCGTATGAATTTTGGAACCTTTATTGATTTTAAGGGAACTATATTTGATACTGTTCACTTTCCGAATATAGCACAAAAATATGCTGTGCGTGCTAATGGAGTTTATTTGATATCAGGTAAAGTTGTTAATGACTTAGGTTATTATTCTATTATCGTTGAATTTATAAAATTTCAAAAATTGTTGTCCGATCCGAGACTTTCCAATGTGAATAATTCGGATAAGAATTTAGTAATTTAATTTTCGTGAATCTTACTTAGCTAATATCGGTTTTATATCGAAATAGTGTATTAAATATAGGGTGGGTATATTTAATACACCCTAATCGTAGTATTTATGTTTCTGGAACACCAGTTTTTTGTATCACGAATAGAGCTTGGTCTATAAATGCTACAAAAAAACCCAACAAATAATTGCTGGGGTTTAAGTTTTAATTAGAAAGTTTTCTTCCTTTGTTTTAAAGGTTATAACAGTCTAGATTTAGCACGCTTAGCTCTTGCCTTTACTAGTAAATCATATGAATGTTTATCGACTCCTTCTTTAGACTTTTTATCTTTTTCGGCCTCTTCTTTTTCAATTTCCCTTTTCAACAATTCTATGTCATTAATAATTAGGCTTGCAAATACTTCAATTTCATCTAATTTTGATTGTAAATTCATTTTTTATTTTTTTTATTATAAAATCGTTTTAATAGTAAAGGGAATTTTTTAGAGCGGATGTAACTTTTTTTCTAGATTAGAAATATCGAATGGTCTTCAGTTCAACTTAATCTTTTGTCATTAGTATGTTTCTAATTACTAAAGTCATTATTCTCTAGATTCAAATTTTTTAATTGTTCTCGTTTTCTTTTCTCCGAATTTACTCGATACAGTTCAGTGGTCTTAGAGTTGGTATGGGAAGCTATTTGCCTAGCTACATCTAGAGGTAATGAGTCAAGGAATGAGTGTTTAAGAGAATAAAAATCAGCAGTAACATTAATGGTGTTACCGTTTAAATTTTTGATCTTATCTGATTTTTTAACTAAACGTAACCATCGTCTTGTTATTTGATATGGTCTTATAGACTTTTTACCATGTTTCAAACCACGAGAAAATATATAATCATCAGGTTTTGCACCTTTAATCACTTCTTCCCAAAGCGGTATAACATCCTGTAGTATTACCTTTGTGACCTCTTTGGGTTGATTACCTTTTAATATAGTTGTATGATATTCTTGTTTCTCAATATTAACGTCTTTAACCTGAACACGAAAAAGCTCGGTAGTCCTAGCACCTGAGAAAAGAAATATTCTTGCATATCGCCAAAACTCATAATGGTTGGCTTTTAGGTACTTCATTATAGCTTTGTGATCCTCGGAGGATAATATGTCTCTTTGTGTTTTAGTTATTTTCCGTTTTCTAATATCACGTACTAAATTAGTTTCACAACATTCATATTCGACAAGTTCACCAAATATTCTTGATAGAAATGATAGAAATTTGTTATAATAATTATCTGGAAGATTGCATGCTTCAAGTAGCTGTTTTAATTGTCTTCTTTTTAAATCACTTATAATCACTCGCTGTAACCTTAATCTAACCACTTTCTTTTCAAGGCGATCAATACACCAACCCATTTGTTTACGGTGCTTTTCTGAACATTGGATTTTCGTGACAGCAAGCCGAAATGCAGATATAAAATCTAAATATGGGTGTAGATCGGTATTCTCATCAGCAGGGTGTATGTATTTTTTTTCGATGGGATTATATCCCATTTTATTATTATCAATTTCATCCTCTATTAAATTTTCAGTTAAAAACCTTCTTCCCTTTAGGTTTTTAATATGATTCATTCCCTTTAAAGCAACCAATTTTGGCTTTTTGCTATTTTTGGGATAGAAGTAATATTGAATTTGCCAATTCTTTTTTAGAAGCTTAGCACCTCCTGATTTCCAATTTTTGGGATTTACTGATGGGGTGCTCATAGAACACCCATTTGGTAGAATAATCTTGTTTGCCATGTTATTATCTATTTTATTAACGTTAGTTAAATAGTATAGGTAATAATGGAAAAGAAAAAAGCCGAAAAACACTGTTTACGTATCTTTCGGCTTTGTGACCTGACTGGGGCTCGAACCCAGGACCCTCTCCTTAAAAGGGAGATGCTCTACCAACTGAGCTATCAGGTCATTCTTTTCTTTAAAATGTTACTTTTAAAGTGCCATTGCATTTGTTTGCCTTAGCGGGTGCAAATATACTATCATTTATTTTATCTATCCAAAAGATTTTCAATTAAATTTGAACTAATTTTTAAAGCCTTTGAAAATCAATAAAAACCGAAATTAATTTTTATGAAAATTGTACTAATTGGGTATATGGGAAGTGGTAAATCTACCATTGGAAAAGCACTATCTAAGAAATTAAGTTATACTTTTAAAGATTTAGATTCTGAAATTGAAAAAGTAGAAGAAAAGAAAATAACAGCTATTTTTTCTGAAAAAGGTGAAATTTATTTCAGAAAGAAAGAAAATGAGGTTTTACGAAACCTTCTTTCAAAAAAAAATAAGCTTGTACTTTCTACCGGTGGAGGAACACCTTGTTATGGCACTATAATGGATTATTTAACTGAAACTGATAATGTGGTGCCAATTTATTTAAAAGCTTCTTTAGATGTGTTGACAGAGCGTTTGTATGCCGAAAAAGAAAAACGGCCATTAATTTCGCATCTAGAATCAAAAGAAAACCTTCAAGATTTTATTAGAAAACATCTTTTTGAGCGATCGTTTGTCTACAACAAAGCTGCTTTAGTTATTTCAGTAGATGATAAAGATGTTTCAGAAGTTGTAGAAGAAATAATTTTAAAACTACTCTAAAATCGCTCGATCTTTATTTTTTTCAAAAATCACGACCACATTTTCATTAAGTGAAGTAGAAAGAGAAATACCTTTAAAATCTGCCTTAACTGGATACTTTTTATGGTTTCTATCAACTAACACTGCTGTTTTAAACTGTTTAAGTGGAACCTCTAGAAAATGCTTTACCCCATAAACAAGTGTAGTTCCAGAGTGTAAAACATCATCTACCAATAATAAAGATTTATTTGTGTAGTCTTGTTTTAACAAGGATGTTTCAATTGCATCTGTAGGTCTCTTTTTATTGATAGTTACTTCACAAAGAGTAACTTTTATAGGTGAAATTTTTTCAACAGCGTTTTTTAGTTTTTTAGCAAGGGTATAACCGTTACTCTGTATACCCGCAATGATAACCTCTTTTTCATTTACATTAGTTTCATAGACTTGATAGGCTATTCTTTTGATCTTGTGATCTATTTGCTTTTTAGTAAGGATAACAATCTGTTCTTGCATATGAAATAGTACTTTATTCAAAGATAGTAAAAGACAGGGGTATTATTCTTCTTGGGAGTCTGTAAAATCTTCCAAATCTCTTCGGTCTTTTTTAGTAGGTCTGCCCGTTCCTTTTTTTCGATAATGTTTTTTAGCATATTGTAACATTTCTTGACCTTCAAAAGCTTCTTTTGGAGTTATGTCCTTTCTATATATGTCAACCAACTTTGCACCCAATCTATTTTTAGGTAAATCCAGTACTTCAAGTTCGTAGTTAATTTGGTTTTTCCGAACCCTAATTTTATCACCTGGATATACATCACGTGCTGGTTTTACCCCATCACCATTAACTTGTACGGCTCCTTTTTTACATGCTTTAGTAGCAATGCTTCGGGTTTTATAATAACGGATACACCATAAATATTTATCAACTCTCATAATACTGTTCAAAAATCTACGTTAATACGTACTGCAAAAATAACGGAAAATTGTATCTTTCCGCCCCGAAAAAAAATATGATGAGAAAAAACAATTTTATACTATTTACTGCACTTTTAGGTGCTCTTTTACTTTTTTCCTGTAAAAAAGATGATGGAGGAGTTGATACAGTACCACCGCGCGATAGGGGGGAAGAGGCAATTGAAGCAGAAGCTGATATAATTACGTATTTAGAAACCCATTTTTATAACTACGAAGAATTTAATAGCCCACCAGAAGGTTTTGATTATACTATAAAATTTGATACTATAGCGGGAGATAATGCTAATAAAACTCCTTTAATGGATCAAGTTGTTTCAAAATCTGTGCAAGATCGAATAGATGAAGATGTATTCTACGATTTATACATTCTAAAAGCAAGACAAGGTGAAGGGGCATCTCCTAACTTCCCTGATTTGGCAGTAAATTCTTATACCGGAATAACAATGCGAAACAACGAAGTTTTTGATGGCTCAACTTCTCCTGTAAAGTTTGATTTAACGCAAATAATAAATGGTCTGCAAGAAGCAATGATTGAATTTAATGGAGCAGATCCTGAATTAACTGTAGAAAATCCAGACGGAACTATTACGTTCGAGAACTTCGGAGTTGGTGCCGCATTTATACCAAGTGGTTTGGGTTATTTTAGTAACCCTCCTCTAGGAGCTGGAATAGAGCTATACGATCAACTTATTTTTACTTTTAAACTTTATGAGGTTGAAATTGGTGACCAAGATGAAGATGGTGTTGTTTCCACTTTAGAAGATTTAAATGAAAATGGTATAGAAGAAGATGATGACACCGATGGTGATGGAGTACCAAATTATATTGATGGTGATGATGACGGTGATGGTGTAGCTACTAGTGTTGAGGTGGAGTTTGATGATGATGGAAACATTATCTTTATGGATAGTGATAATGATGGAATCCCTAATTACTTAGACTCTGACAGTTAAATTATTTAATAAAAACTAAAAACACCCCTCAAGAGTATATCTTTTGAGGGGTGTTTTTTTATAGTAATAGTTAACTTTACGAATTAAACACTCGTTATTAATTTTTTGAAAAAGGACTATTTAAAAACTTGACTTGGTTAACTTTTGTATTAACTCTTTAGTATATTAGGCTAACAATGACTATTTTAAGAATGTTAATAACCATCTGTTAAGTATGGGTTTTTTAATTAAGCAATGATTTTTAGTTTCTTTGTCATTTTATTGCATAATTGTTAAGTTTGCAGCTTTAAAAATAATTTTTATTATTTAATTTTCAAAAAAAGTTTAATTTATATATGAAATATATAAAAAGTTTAATTACTCCAGTATTGTTTTTAATTGCTATTTGCAATTTAAATGCCCAAAATGATACGGGAACAAATTTGACGATAGCAATTGAGCTGAATAATCCCTCTAAAGAAATTAATGATGGAGTTGCAACGATAGAGGTTGAAGGTGGCAAAGCTCCTTATCAATATAAATGGAGTAATCAATCAACTTCATTAGAATCTAAAAAATCGACCAAGCTTATTGAAGGTATGCAACATTCAGTTGTAGTTACAGACGCTGCTGGAAATACCGTCTCAAAAATCTTTAAAATACCCACCGAATCAATTACAGAAACCTTTAACAGCAAAGTGCAACCTGCAGTTGATTTTTTAGGAGATATACTTTTTTGGGATCCTTTTGCTAATCTAGGGATTTATGATCCAGTAGTTTATACAGAATATAAACAAATACCAATCCCCAATTGGGAAGCTACAACAGAAAACACGTATCATTTAAAAAAATGGATAGTTGCTGAAGGAGAACTCGTAAATGAAGGCGATGAAATAGCAATATTAGAAACGAGTAATGGGGATACATCTCCGGTTTATGCTGCAGTGAATGGGAAATTGAAATATTTAGTAGCTGAAGGCAATGAGATATTCAACCCCAATAGCGCAACCGATGTTATAGAACAAGGGGCTCATATGTTGGCTTTAGTGGAATATGATGAACCACAACCATTACAATATCCTAATGGCGATATAAAAACAAATACCATCCCATTTATTGTTATTTGGTTAATTTTAGGAAGTATCTTTTTTACATTCCGTCTTGGTTTTGTAAATATTAGAGGTTTTAAACACTCTATTGACTTAGCAAGAGGGAAGTATGACGACCCTGATGCTCCGGGTACAATTACACACTTTCAAGCAATGGCAACTGCAGTTTCCGCAACTGTTGGTCTTGGTAATATAGCTGGAGTGGCAGTAGCAATATCGTTAGGAGGAGCAGGAGCGACCTTTTGGATGTTTATGGCTGGGTTCTTTGCAATGTCATTAAAATTTGCCGAATGTACGCTGGGAGTAAAATATCGTATTATTGAGAATGGCCGTATTTTTGGAGGCCCAATGAATTATTTGCGCTACGGTCTGGAAAAAAGAAATTTAAAAGGCTTGGGTAAATTTTTAGCCGCTTTATTCGCCCTCTTAGGAGTTATCGCTTCATTTGGAGGTGGTAATATGTTACAGTCCAATCAAGCTTTTAAAATAGTATCGGAACAGCTTCCCTTCTTAGAAGGATACGGCTTTTGGTTTGGAGTTTTCTTTGCGGTACTAGTAGGTGTGGTTATCATTGGAGGTATTAATAGTATTGCACGCGTAACCGGAAAGGTAGTACCTTTTATGGCTATAGTTTATATAGTGGGATGTCTTGTAGTAATAGGAACTCATATTGAAAATATTGGAGGTGCTTTTTCAGCGATATTTAACGGTGCTTTCTCAGCCGATGCCCTAAAAGGTGGTTT
The DNA here is from genome assembly GCF_963974425.1 of uncultured Marixanthomonas sp. NCBI lineage: Bacteria > Pseudomonadati > Bacteroidota > Flavobacteriia > Flavobacteriales > Flavobacteriaceae > Marixanthomonas > uncultured Marixanthomonas sp. The sequence continues at coordinate 33,308 of NZ_CAXBCK010000009.1, read as the reverse complement.
TATAGGAGTTCTTATTATTGGGTTGCAGCGAGCTGCATTTTCTAGTGAAGCTGGAGTAGGATCGGCAGCTATCGCTCACAGTGCTTCTAAAACTAATAATCCTATAGCTGATGGTTTTACTTCTTTAGTAGAACCATTTATAGATACGATGGTTGTTTGTACCATGACGGCCTTAGTGTTAATTTTTACAGGTATGCACGAAGTAGATGGCGGCCTTGGAGGTGTAGAATTAACCTCAGATGCCTTTGGAAGTGTAATCTCTTGGTTCCCAGCGGTACTCGCCTTTGCCGTATTTTTATTTGCTTTTTCAACCATGGTCTCTTGGTCATATTACGGGATGCGTTCGTGGACATACTTATTTGGACGTAGTAAACAATCCGAGCTTATTTACAAAGTGATGTTTTTGTTATTCGTGGTATTAGGAGCATCCGCAAGTTTAGGAGCCGTGTTAAGTTTTTCTGATATGATGATTTTAGCCATGTCGTTCCCGAATATAATAGGACTTTATATTATGTCCCCTGAGATACAAGCTGATATGGTAGCTTATTGGGAAAGACTTAAAAAAGGAGAATTGTATATAAGTTCGAAATTTAAAAAAGCATAACACAAACACATATTTTTAAAAAAACCGACTCAGTAAAACAAAACCGAGTCGGTTTTGTTGAAAGAAACTATCTGTAAAGTATTAGAAATGATGGATATAATGTTTACGCCATCAGTTAAAATTTTCAGCTAGAATACAGAGTTCCTCTAATAAGTGTCTCACTATTTTTCAATTTGTAAAGTCTTGATATCCGTTATCAATTGTGCAATCGAAGCTCTATTTAATCCATTATAAATGCCTCTTATGTGTTTGCTTTTATCGATTAGCAAAAAGTTTTCAGTATGTAGAAAATCCTCAATGCTTTTTGGTTCTCCCAAATCATTTTCTACAAAATAAGAATCTCTTCCCAACGTATAAATTTCTGTTTTATCTCCTGTAACGAGATGCCATTTTTCATCAATAACTCCATGGTTTTTAGCATATTCTTGTAAAACTGAAACTGAATCTGTAGTTGGCATAACTGAATGTGAAAGTAAAAGAACGTCTTGGTCATTTTTAAATTTTTCTTGTAGCTTAAACATATTATCAGTCATTTGCGGACATATACCTGGGCAAATGGTGAAAAAGAAGTCGGTGATGTATATTTTATTGTCGAATGTTTTTTGAGTAACCGTATCTCCTAATTGATTAACTAACTTGAAATCTGGAATTTTATGGAAATTAATCTCCTCTTCACTATTTGGTATTAGCCAATTTGGTGTAAACGATTCTTCATTATAATAAGGTAGATATTCAGATCTGCTCGTTTCAGCAACTTTAATATCTTCCTTTTTAATTTTGTTTTTACAACCTATAAAGTTTACTAGAAGCAACAGTATAAATAGCTTATTTAGGTTAATTGGTAATAATGATTTCATCTTCTAACTTATAGCACGAATTTGCTCTTCGCATACCAAAAATACGTCCATTTTTAGCTTCGTAATTAATATATAACTTCCCATTTTCCAACCATGCTTTTTGCATGCCGTTTTCAATTCCATCCACAAGTTGCCTTTCTTTAGCAATTTGCCCTGTGTTATACCATTCATTTTCTATTCCTTGCTTAACATTGTTTATATAATTGGTTTGTGATGCTAAGGCACCGTTTTCCCACCAAGTTTTATATATCCCATTCAATCGGTTTTCTTTATAATAGGATTCAACTCTAAGTACACCGTTTTCTGACCACCTTCTAGCAACTCCTTCTCTTTTACCATTAACAAAACCAAGCTTTTCGGCTAATGTATCATTGGAGTAAAAGGAAACTGAATAACCAGAAAAAAGATTATTTTCATAATACCAATTGCCTTCAATTTGGTTTAGAGTCAATTTCCTTTTTAACACCTCTATACTTTTAATAACAATTGTTTTTCCAAATTTACTATCAATTTCATTTTCATGAACCATAGGTTTATTACAGCTAGTAAGCGATAAAAAAATATAGAATAGAATAAAAATTATTTTCATAATACCACATTAATATCCTTGGTAAGGTCCTGTAAAAGCAATATAGGAGCCTGTGTTAGAATACAGTTCGTTGATAATATGATAATGATATTCCTCTTCTCCTGATGTATATTGCGTTGTAGTTGTATGGCCGCCAGAAGCGTCCAAATCTGTTGGATAAGTGCCGGTAGCATTACACTTTCTTCCATATATAAATACTCCATCGAGCAGAATACCTACTAAATTATCATCATCATTTGTAAATGCTTTGGGCTCTAAATGATAGTGATACACTCCTGGGCCAATGTGGGCCCCCGTCCAATCTAAACTAGCAGCGGCTTGTGTTAAGGGTCCGTTTCCTTCTTGATCATTAAATATAGATGCGCCACTAACTGCAATACCAATGGTGTTTAGCTGTGTAGCTACGGTGTTTCCAGTTAAATTTGGTGTTGCATCTACAGTAATAGTTACTGCATTGTTATTACTAGACATAATACTTGGTGTACGTTCAACCGTTGGCTCTTCTATGTAAAACGGATGCCCATCTCCCCAGTAGACAGTTTCATGATTGGGCAGTCCTGTAGTCTCTATAACAACATTTGATCCATCCAAATAAATAGTGGTGGCTTCTGGATTAAACGCTGAGAACGCAGCGTGTAATTCTGTTACAGTTTCTTCCTCTTCTTGAGTGGTTGAATCATCACTTGAACAAGCTATAATTGATACAAAACAAGCTGTTATTAAAGTTGAAGATTTAATCAGATTTTTCATTTTTCTCTACTTTTAAATTAGTATTTACTTGTATGTCTTTTATATCGAGTTCAGTTTTTTTGAAAACAACTGAACCCGCTGGGAATAAATTGAAATCCATCTCAAATAATTTTATCAATTTCATATTCTGTCAGTTTATAATTTAATTAAAAGCTTCATAATTAATTATGAAGCTTTTAGCTAAACAAACTACCTAATCAACAAAAATTATTAGTTACTTCTTTGCTTTCTACCTTTTGGCTTTGGAGCATTTTTAAATTCTTTTTCAGAGATAAAACCATCATCGTTAGAATCAATTTTTGAAAAATTATCTTTCAGTGGTCCTTTTAATTCTGCTTTTGCAAGCTTTCCATCTTCGTTTTTATCCATTTCTTTCAATAGTTGAGTAAATGTGGGTGGTTCTTTTAAATCACTGCCTTGTTCTTGAGCATTTGATATCGCTACAAAACAAATGCAAAATGCTACGGTTATTAATCCTGTTTTTAAATTTATTGTTTTCATATATTTTGTTTTATGTTACACTTCTATGACTCCAAAGATGAACAATAGTTAAATACAGAAAGTGAGCTTTCAACCAATGGGCTCTAATTTTAAGTGAATGGCTTTTCTCGTACTGTAAACAGTTTTAATCACCTATTCAAAACACCTCATTTTGAAGGTTTGTTGAAATTTAATTTACTTTATTTGCAGTATGAATTTATTTAAGAGATACATATATCAAGTCTTTACCTGGTTAGGAATATGGTGTGTGCTTTGGTTTTCTACGGGAGGTGAATTGATATTTATTAAAGCAAATGTATTGGCTTTTTTACTTCAGGTATTGCTCCTTTTAGGATTGATTTATTATGCAGTACCACAATTTTTATTCAAAAAAAAGTATGTTTATTTTATTGTTTTCATTGCTCCAATACTATTATTAAGTGCATATATTTCTGCAGAATTTGGGCCACATCCTATAGAGCGACCTCCTGTGGGAGAAATGGCAAGACCGCCTTATAATATACCATCACGATTTTTTGTTAATTTATTGGTATTAACTATTTCCTGTGCAACAGCAGTGCTTTTAGAAACATTTATATACGCTCAGGAAAAAGAGAAGGGTATTGCTTTTGCAAAAGCAGAATTAATGGCAACTGAGTTGAAATTCCTGAAAATGCAAATTAATCCACATTTTCTATTTAATGCATTGAATAATATCTATGCATTATCAGTTACAAATTCTGAAAAAACACAAGAAGGTATTAGTACACTATCTGAAATGTTACGTTATGTATTATATGATTGTGAAAGGCCAGAAGTTCCTTTGCGAAAAGAACTAGAATACATTACTAATTTTATTAATTTATTTAAGCTTAAAAGTAGTAAAAAGTTCAATATTATCTTTACTGATGATGTCCAAAATAACACTATTATGGTTGCACCTATGCTTTTTGTTCCTTTTATTGAAAATGCGTTTAAGCATAGTGGGATTGAAAAAAGAGGAGATAGTTTTGTAAATATTTCCCTTAAAGCAGAAGAAAATACTATTACCTTTTTTATAGAAAATAGTTTGCCTTCCGAAACTATTATAAAAGATGATCAAGGAGGCATTGGGCTACAAAATGTACAAAAGAGATTGGATTTACTCTACCCAGAAAAACACCAGTTGCTTATCGAAAAAACGAATACCTTTAGAGTTAATTTAAAAGTAAACATACATTGAATACAATTAAATGTATTATAATAGACGATGAAGAACTAGCAAGAACGCTATTGCAAACCTATGTAGAAAAAGTTCCTTTTTTGGAATTTAAAGGTTCTTTTGAAAACCCGATAGAAGCATTATCTTTTATAAAAAAAAATACGATAGACCTCTTATTTTTGGATATACAAATGCCTGAAATTAAAGGGACAGATTTTGCCGAACTAATTACTAAACTTGAAACTAAAACCATTTTCACAACTGCTTATTCCGAATATGCTCTCAAAGGATTTGAACTGAATGCCTTGGATTATTTGCTAAAACCCATAACCTTTAATCGATTTTTGATTGCAGTAGAAAAATATCCTACCAAGGAAATGGATGTTAATGAAAATATCATCATAAAATCGGGGTATGACCTTCATAAAATACTTCCAACAGATATTTTATACATAGAAAGTGATAGTGAATATGTACACTATTACTTGGAAAACGGAAAGAAATTAATAGCAAATCAGTCTCTTAGTAAACTTATGGTTACCCTACCTAAAGTCTTTTTAAGAGTACATAGGTCCTACATTGTAAATGGACAAAAAGTTTCAGGCTTAAAGGGTAGAAAACTATTGATTAAGGATGTGAAAATACCTGTTAGTGATAGTTATTTTGAGGTGATTAAAAGTAAGCTGTTTTAATAATAACTTATTATTTATAATAAAAAAAAGAGGGTCTAGACCCTCTTTTTTTACAATTAAACAAAGAACACTAAATTATAAGAAAATCAATTTTTTAGAAGCAGTTCCTTCTGCAGTTCGTACTTGAATAATATACGTTCCAGAGGAAAGCTTATGGTCCATATTAGAGATTCCAGCTTTTTTCTCATCAGAATATAGAACTCTACCACGCATATCTAAAATGCTAACCGTAGCGTTATTTTCAAGCTCTAATGAAAACTTACCATTTGTAGGGTTAGGGTAAATACTAAATTTACTCTTATTGCTATCGCTAATATTCAATAGACCTAGTTCAATTTCTGTTTTTTCTGAAAGCCCAGTTTCATAAACTGCTTCAACCTCTGCAAGGTGTGTTTCACTTGATAGATCTTGGAGTACAAAACTTGTTTCAGTTAAATTTTCTGAAACTAACTCTCCATCAAGGTATACATTATAAGAAAGAACATGACTATATGGTTTTTCATAAGTTAAATCATCTATTTTTAGAAAATAACTATCATTACTTACATAGTTAATAGCTACATATTTAGTTTCAGTAGGAGCATCAAAAGAATATTCGGTCCAGTTTCCTGGAACGGTTATTTCACCTTCAAAAGCTGTAAAATCTGAAACTTCTGTTCCTGTAGTAGAATATAAAACTCGCATACTTTCCGGCTCCGAACCTACTAATGATGCTGCCATAAAGGAGAACTCACCATTTCCTGCAGGAATTATAAGCCAATCATTGTTGGCACCATCTGGACCAGCCAAGGCACTTAAAAATCTACGTCCTGAAAAAGCATCTATAGTTACTGATGGTGTAGTTGCATGCGGGTTAAAAACCATAAATGACATGGGAGTGCCAGCATTAGGCCAGTTAAAATCAGTATAAGTATGAGTACCAAGACCATCTAAATCTTTTAATGTGTAATTTCCTATATTATCACGTTCAAAGTCATCGTATTTTTCAACTTGATCGGTGTATGTGTCATTCAAATTCCAATCAAGAGTTACAGATGTAGAGTTTTCAATCTGAGTAGCGGTTAAATTTGAAGGCTGAACTTTAAGGAGGTTCAATGCAATAGAAGTAGTGCTATTATCTTCAACTACAACATCTGAGAGCTCTACAATTTCATAATTGTCCATTTCTACTCTAACGTTATAGTCTCCCCGTAATAAGTTTGAGAACGTAACTGAAGATGAAGAAGTAACAATTGCTTCAGCAAAATTATTGTCATTCCATATTGAAATATAGGCACCGTCCGCAGTACCAAAATCGGGATATATATCTATAGCAAAATCAAATAATAAATTATGTTGAATTTCATTTGAAATACCCATTTCTGAAATTAGCTCATTAGGATATTGCGCAGTAATTCCATATTTGTACATATCTGGATCTTCGTTTTCTAAAGAAGCATCATTATAAGAGGTCGTTGTTATAGGGTCTGTAGTAAGTTCTGTCCAGTTATCCACTGTTGCAGGACTTCTGTATACTTTATATCCTGATGGATTGGCCTCCATCGTATTATTTAATATACCATATATGTTCCAATTTTTATTGGTAAGACTCATGCCTCTCCATTCACCATTTTCATATAACATACTTCCTTTTTTATTTGGTGCGTTTGGTCCATCATCAAGTCCCATTGGGTATGAGCCATACTCTCCTGCTATAAATTCTATACCTATCCATAACTCTTTAGTATCATCAACTTGAAGAGATTTTGTAAGCTCAAATACATACCAATCTTCGTTTGGAATCGAGGCTGGTTGCGAATGAATAAGGTTTTCACCATTTTCGCCTTCAAAAACTTTTATAATAACTTCAGCATTGCTCGCAAAATATGCTTTTACGTGAGTGAGTTCTGCATCTTCTGTTACTTGCGCTTGTAAATCTGAAGGTTCTAATCTAATTCCAGCAATGAATGTCTCGCCTCCATTACTCCATGAGTCTCCAGCAGTGTCAAAAGTACCCCAACCTAACATGGTTTCATTATAATAACCAACTGGAATATTCCATTCTACTTCACCAATGCCATTATTATTCACAGCCACAATATTACTAGGTTTGTGTGGTGCTATTTCAAGAGTAATAGGGTCAAGGCTGTAATTACCTTCTTCAGTTGTAATGGACATTGATTCAGTTCCATATAAAGGATGTATTGCTTGAAAATCGTATTGTTTTTCGGCAAAAGCTTCTAAGGTAAAGTTTCCAGTAGCATCACTGGTAGTAGTAAAGTTTGAAAACCCATTTAAGTTTAAGTTTATCCCTTCTATTCCATTACCATCAGAATCTATTACATTTCCTGAAATTAATATAGGAAGAGAGTTATCGAGAGTGGCATCGAGTGTAAGCTGTTCGTTAGCTTCAATAGTAAAGGTTGTTTCAAATGAATTATAGGAGTCTTTACTAAAAGTGGCTAAATAATCTCCAGCGATAAGCGCCGGGATAGTATATTCACCCGATTGATTAGTTGTTGTCGTTTCAATTTGATAAGTTGAAGAACCTTCGGGAGTAATGGTTACAGTTACATCTTCTAAAGGAGAACCATCGCTAGCCATAGTAACTTCGCCTGCCAAACTACCATAATCTGTTTTCTTTTCCATAACAATACTTGGAATGGTATTCACCTCCTCTGTTGTCCAAGACCCTGGCTGAGTTGTAACTTCACTGAGGTCAATAGTATATCCTTTTGCATAATAAGTACGCATATCTTCAACCGGAGTATTATAAAATTCCCTCGGATTTACACTAGGAACATTTTCTATTAATGGTTTTACTATGGTTATAATTATATTTTCATTATTGCTGTCATCATAATAAAAAGGTTGATCTAGCTCAATGTTTATGGCATTACGTCCTTCAAGAAACTCAACCTCTCCGTCAAATAAAAGCTTTTGATCTCCAAAATATTCCCAAACTGCATTGTAAAGACTTGTTCCAAATGTTTCACGATTTGTAACACTCATGTATATTTTATAACGAGTTGTCGTGCTAGCCCCCAAATTTCCAAAATAAGAGAGCGAAGTAATAAGACCACTATTGCCAATTTCTTCAGGTTTATAAATACTTTGAGAAATAATAGTATTTCTACTAAGTTCAAAAGCTTGATCAGATGCCTCATCGCCAGTAGTTATGGAAACTTGATTTTCTTCCATACCTGAGTACGCCGACACTACTCCAGGTTTTCCAAGATCAGCGGGACTTGTTTGGGCAGTTATGGTATAAGTATATAAGTTTAATTCAGGAATTTCTGTTTCAGTATATGTAGTACTGCTGTGCATTTCGGCCAAGGTTTCGATGTCATCCCCTAAGCTTCGTGTTATCGTATAACCTACCACAGGGTTTTCTAAAGGGCCTCCTAATTCACCGTAATCTACTTCATCCCAGGAAATCACATTTTGCAAACTTCCGTTTTGAGTAAATATTATATTAGTTGGTGCACCGGGTACGGTTTCGTATCCAAAAAATGTTATTGGAGTATCATATATTTTACCGTCACCAGAATCATTATAAGGAACAAACCTGTGAATGTAGGATTCTCCTTCGGGTAGAATATCAGTGTATGTCATATTTTGCCCTGCTGAGGAAGGTAAATCGGCAATTTCAGTAAGATTCATAGGATGTGTTCCTCTGTAAACCTTCACCCCGGTCATATTACCAAGTGCATTACCTGCATAATCAATAGTAGGGTTTTTCCAGTCGAAAATTGCTTGGATATCATTGGTTAGATCAGTACCTACTGAAAAATCGGTTATAATATTTGGTGCTAAATTGTCAACATTAGGTGTAAACTCTATATCATCTAATAGAAACATATTAGCTTGCGATACACAATTTATAGCTAAGTGTTTAGCACCAGCAGGAATCTCATATTCATATTTTGTCCATGTTAATGTGGTTGAGGTGGTATTGCCATTGTTAAAAAGAATAAAGTCTTCAGTGCTAGTACCTGTAGCAGAATATCCTACTTTAAACTCATCGTTACCACTAAAGTCGAAAGAACTTCTGGCGTAGAACGATAGGGTTCCTCCTTGATGAATGTCTAGTTCGTCAGATATAAGCCAATCGTTCACGGGGCCATCGTAAGATGAAATACTTGCGAAATACTTTTCACCTGAATGTGGAATAAATTCTTCAAATTCATTCGGTGGATTAGTTTGTGTAGGAGTGTAAACAACAAAACCCATGGGTCCGCCTTTCCCTGGAAACTCGTGAAAGGAACCAGCTGTATTATATCCATCTACATCTAAGGAAGTCCATCCTTCTAGGTTATCTCGTTCAAAATCGTCATGTAATTCTACATCATCATTAAAAGGTTGTAAAAGACCTTGATTGTTTGAACTACTTATGTTTTGTGCCCAAGCTAATGTTGTAAATAAAGTGAGCAGAAAGATTAAGTAAAATTTTTTCATTAATTGAGTTATTTAAAAGGTTAAATGCAATCAGGAAGAATGCAAAAAATGTCTAACAAACTAATTGGTTTAACTTCAATCATACAAATTATATTACTCCTTTTAGTCCCAAACACATATATATAAAATATACATAGTTGTTTGCTAGTTTTTTAGCTATTTACTACTGATTTGCGATATACCGCTGGAGTTACTTTTTCAACATCTTTAAAGAACCTGTAGAATACAGAAATAGTTTTAAAACCCGATTCAGTAGCTATTCCTTCAATAGTGAAATGTAGTAGGCTTTTATCAGAGAGTAAGCGTTTACTCTCTTCAATACGTAGTTCGTTTATATAATTATAAAATGTTTTATTTAACCTATTATTGAGTGCATGGGAAATAGCATTTCTGCTTTCAGAGATTGCTTCAGCAAGGTTATTTAAACTAAAATTTTGATTTTTATAAAGCTTTTGATCCCGCATCACTTTTTCAATTTTAGTTATAATAAGTTCCTCTTTAGTGCTATCATTTTCATCAAGAATTTGAACATTACGTAAGAAGGAATTTTTATCTATTTTTTTAGCCTGTGAAGCTCTTTTATTAAAGACTTCAGAGGTTTTTTTTACTCTATTAAAAACTATAGGATATTTATAAATCATTAATGTTATATAAAATATGCTTACTGCAAGTACGGCGTGGTATGCCATATATAGAATGTAAGGGTTTATATAAGTGTTTTCAACAATAGTAGAGATGCCACCAATTATAAAGACTAAAGCAAAACTGTAATTGATAATTTGGAAACCCTCCAATTTGCGACTCTCAATTTCAGAATACTCTTCTTTGAGCATCTGCTGTCGTAACTTTAATATTTGGTTAGTTTTTATAAAATAGAATGGCCCCAAGAATGTAGCCAAATATGAGCATACAACCTCTCTTAAGTGGTACCACTCATGTTGTCTCATATTGCTTATAGAAAAATTACTATCAAAATAAAGGTATAGGGTGAAACCTGTATAAAGGTATATAGGTATAAAATGAAGGTGATCAATTTTCTGAAAACTTTTGTATTCGTAAAATAGATATTTAGCATACAGAAATACTGGTGGAAACAGAGTTAGGGCTAGCATAGGACCGATAAACGTGGTAACGGTAACGCTAAAGAAAGGACCTTCGTCAATGAAAGCAAAGAACCAATAACAAGAAAACCCCCATGCTAATAAAAGTAGTGCAAGTAAATTGTTTGAAAATGGTTTTTGTTTTCTTTTAAGTAATAAAAACATACCCATAAGTGCTTGTGAAGCACCAAAAAGCATCAAAATAGAAAAGTAGGATTCAATTATAGGAAACATGTATTAATGTATTAACGTAAAGAGTGCATAAAATTAACCTTTATAAATAATACGTTATTAGTAATTAATCGGGTTTCTTGTTAAAGTTTATAATTATGAGATATAATATTTTTGAAGATGGCTAAAGTGGAACATTTGGGAGATACAGTTTCCAAAAGACAACATACTTAAATATTAACCTTAAACTCAATTAATAGCGGCTTGAATCGTGTTGAAAAAAGGAATTATATTGGTAGAGGAGTAAACTACTAATATACAAGGATTTAGGTGATAAGTAGAACTGCTGTTTTAATATTTGTTATGAAAGTTACATCAATACATTCCAAAAATTAAAACACTAAACTCACTTCTGTCCCTTTGTTCTCAGAACTACGTAATTGTATTTTACCACCGTGTAATAACATAATCTGTTTGCAAAGACTCAGGCCAATACCACTTCCGGTTTTTTTGGTACTAAAAAATGGTATAAAAATACTGTCCATTATTTCAGTTGGAATACCACCACCGTTGTCCATAACCCGTATTTGGGCAGTTCCTTTATGACCTATATTTGCTGAAACCACAATCTGCGGATTGGAAACCATTTCGGTAGCATCGATGGCATTTAAAATAAGATTGATAAGTACTTGTTCAATTAGGTAAGAGTCGATTTCAAAAACAAGATTAGGGTCTTTCAGCTTAAACGTAAGCTCAATTTCTTTTTCTTCAAAAGAAGGTATCATTAATTCGCTTATGCTGCTGAACAAATCGGAAGCTTTGATTTTAGTTTTATTTACGTGGGTAACTTTATTGAGACTTCTGTAGGTTTTAGCAAATTTCATCAAGCCCTCGCTTCGCTTTTTAATGCTATTGAGACCGGCATTAACATCTTCTAATTCCAAATTATCGGTTTCAGGGTGTGCCATAGAGTCCTGAATGTTATTCTGAAGGGTTTCCGCCAAAGAAGTGATCGGTGCTATGCTGTTCATGATTTCGTGCGTCATTACACTTAACAGCTTTTTCCAGGCTTCACTTTCGTTTCTATTCAAGGTTTCTTCTATATTCTGAAGCACAATAAGCTTAAAAGAATGTTCTTCCATTTCAAAAACCGTATCTGAAATAAGGACTTTTAGCGTTTCCTGTCTCATCTCCAAAGTAACCGAAGCGGTATTGGAATGGTACGTTTCAAACAACTCATCGTAAATATTTGGTCTCCTTTTTTCAACAAAACTTATATTTTTAAAGGAAGGGAAATCCAGCGTCTTTAAAAAGGAATCGTTTGCCCAAAGTACGTCGCCACTTTCTACATTATAAGCGATAATGCCTATGTTTACCATCTCCAATATTTTTTGAAGATAGACAAACTGCGCCTGTCGTTCGCTATCGATTGCTTTGATGGTTTTGTTTACAAGGTTAAAGCCTTTGTGCAGTTCGCGAATGTCTTGAGGACCTTTCGTTTCGACAAACCATCTTGAGAAATCACGGTATTTTACCGATTCAAAAAAATCGTCCATTTCAACAAACCGTTTTATCACAAACCGATAGAAGTTATATATTACAATTAGTGAAAAAATGGAACCTCCTATTATCGCATACGTGTTTATCCAAGCAATCCCAAAAGCAAGTAGTGTTAAGGATATGAGTAACCCCACTACCCGAAGCGTAAGCGAGAATACGTAGCTTTTATAAGTCATATTTATGGAGTCTGCGGTACAATGCGGCACGTGTTATACCCAATTCTTTTGCAGATTTTGAGATGTTCCCGTTGTTCTTTTCAATCACGGACAGGATGGTGTTCTTTTCAACAGCATCTAGATTGGTTTCTTTTTGAGCAACTTGTACCTGCGGTAATTCGATGGCCGAAAAGGTTAAATCTTCGGCTTCTAGTGTATTTTGTTCTGCCATAATAATGGCACGTTCTAAGGCATATTGTAACTCACGAACATTTCCGCTAAAGTGATGTTTTTTCAGTTTTTGAATAAAACTGGAAGACAAATTAAAAGTCCCTTTGCCGTACTTTTCAGCATAAAAATCAACAAAATAATGCGCTAATAGTGTGACATCTGAACCCCGTTCCCGTAATGGTGGAATGGTGATATCTACGGTGTTGATACGATATATTAAATCTTTTCTGAAACGCTGTTCATCGGCCAAATCGCTAATTGACACATTGGTCGCGCAGATTAGCCGAATATCAATAGGGATAGATTGATTAGACCCTAGAGGCGTTACCCGTCTGTTCTGCAAAATAGTAAGTAAACGTGCCTGTTGTCGAAGGGTTATGTTTCCTATTTCATCAAGAAAAAGGGTGCCACCATTTGCAGTTTCAAAACGACCTTTACGATCTTCCCGCGCATCTGTAAACGCACCTTTTTTATAGCCGAATAATTCACTTTCAAAAAGCGTATCGGTTAAAGAACCTACATCTACTTTTACAAAAGGTTTGTTTTTCCGAAGGGAGTTATCGTGAATCGCTCTGGCAATAAGGTCTTTTCCAGTGCCGTTTTCACCTAAAATAAGAATATTGGCATCGGTTGGGGCCACTTTTTTAAGCTTTACGAACACATCTTGCATGGGTTCGCTTTCGCCTATTATCTTAGTTTCAGTATCTAAGTATAGTTTTTTAAGTTGCTTTTTTTGCTGTTTTTCAACCCGCTCCCGAATGGCTTCCATTATTTTTTCGTTCTGCCACGGTTTAACAAGAAAATCGGAAGCTCCTTCTTTTAAAGACCGTATGGCCAAATCTATATCGCCGTAAGCTGTGATTAGAATAACATCGACCTCTGGCTTTTGTTTTTTTATTTTGTTAAGCCAGAATATTCCTTCGTTACCTGTGTTTACCAAGCCGTTAAAATTCATATCCAAGATTACCACATCAAATTGATGTTTCTCCATCAGACTTTGAATCGTATTTGGGTTTTTATTGGTAACCACCTCTTTCACCTTCGACTTTAGCAAAAGCCGAAGCGCAATGAGCACATCCTCATCGTCGTCAATAACCAATATTCGGGCATTATGGAGAAGCATAGATACAATATTAATAAATTCAGAACTTTTAATTGTGAATTCTGAATTCATAATTAAAAAATTAAAGAAAGTGTACCGGCAGCGAACAGGGGGTGTATCAAAACCGAACACTTTAAATGTTTAAATAAAACATATACATCTGAAAAACAACTCGTTAATTTTGTGGCATCATATTCACAATATAACTATTGAAAAACAAAATACTATATGGACATTCAGTTGGAAAAGAAACGATTCACTACCAAAAAACTACTACTTATAGGAGGTGCTATTCTGTTATTGGCTTTAATCATCTTTGTGATTTTTTCCTCGTTTGGCGGTTCAAAATTGAACGTCGAAAAAGAACGCATCAGTATCAATACGGTTGAAAAAGGTGTTTTTCAAGAAAATATCCCTGTAAACGGAATTGTGTTGCCCATAACCACTATTTATTTAGATGCTTTGGAAGGTGGCCGCGTAGAAGAGAAGTTTGTTGAAGACGGTGCAGTACTTAAAAAAGGCGATCCTATTTTAAGACTTTCTAACACCGATTTAGAATTGAGTCTTGTAAATCAAGAAACACAAGTATATAACCTTTTGACGCAGATGCAAATTTCGCAAAACGCAGCGCGGCAAAATACCATTAATAAGTTGAACCAATATACCGATGTGGAGAGTGGTTTAATTGAAGCCAAGCGAGTATACGACCTCAACAGTAAATTATACGAAAAAGATGCCATAGGCAGGCAGGATTTAATCAAAGCGAAAAACGAATACGAGTATCAAAAAGAACGTATGCAACTTTCCAAACAAATACTAAAACAGGATTCTATCGCTGTAAAACAAGAGAAGGGCCAAGTGCAAAGCAGTTATGCTCGAACCCAAAACGCACTTGAATTAATGCGAAGAAAAGTAGCGGATCTCGTAGTAAAAGCACCGGTTGATGGGCAGCTTACTTCGTTAGATGCCGAAATTGGCCAGTCTAAAAATAAAGGAGAGCGATTGGGACAAATTGATGTGTTAAGCGGTTTTAAAGTACGCGCAGATATTGACGAACATTATATTTCGAGAATTTATACAGGGCAGATGGGAAGTTTCAGTTTTAATGGAAAAAGCTACAGTCTCGCTATTAAAAAAGTATACACCCAAGTGAACAATGGCCGTTTTCAAGTGGATATGCAGTTTGGAGAAGAAGTGCCAGAAGGAATCCGTCGCGGACAGACGTTGCAAATACGATTGGCATTGAGCGATGAAAAACAAGCATTGTTAATTCCTAAGGGTGGCTTTTTTCAGCAAACTGGAGGCAACTGGATTTTTAAAGTGAGTGAAGACGGCGATACTGCTTATAAGACAGACATAAACTTAGGAAGCCAAAACACCGAGTATTATGAGGTTTTAAGTGGTTTAGAGCCTGGTGACAAAGTAATTACTAGTAGTTACGATACTTATGGCGACGTACAAGAATTGGTTTTAAAAGAATAAAAACACTAATAACGATAGGAATGATAACAATCACAGATTTAGAAAAGTACTATGCTACCGAAGAGGTACGCACTATTGCCTTAAATAAACTATCCTTTACAGTAAATGAAGGTGAGTTTGTAGCCGTAATGGGACCTTCTGGATGCGGAAAATCGACATTACTTAATATTTTGGGTCTATTGGATGATCCTGACGCAGGTAGTTTTGTGTTTAATGGCATTGAAGTAGCTGGTTTCAACGAACGCAAACGTGCTAATTTACGCAAACATAATATCGGTTTTGTGTTTCAGAGTTTTAACCTAATTGATGAGCTGACAGTTTTTGAAAACGTTGAACTACCGTTGATTTATACAGGCGTTAAACCCGCCGAACGTAAGAAAAGGGTAGACGCAGTACTTGAGAAAATGCAGATTATGCACCGGCGCAAGCACTTTCCGCAGCAACTCTCAGGAGGACAACAACAGCGGGTGGCAGTTGCACGTGCCGTAGTAAACAACCCAAAGCTTATTTTGGCTGATGAACCTACAGGAAATCTAGACAGTAGCAACGGTAATGAAGTAATGGATTTATTAACCGAGTTGAACGAAGCTGGCACAACCATCATCATGGTAACGCACAGCGAGCACGATGCTAAATACAGCCACCGCATTATAAGAATGCTCGACGGGCAGAAAGTGACAGAGAATATTCTGGCGGAGTATAAGAATGTATAGTTAACGATATTCAGCAAACAGTAGGCAGTTGACAGTAAAAAACGGGAAGGTGGCTGAGTGTCGGTCACTGAGCGAAGCTAAAGTCTTTCGAAGCCAAAACATCAATCAAAAAGCGAACAATTATGTTTAAGAATTATTTTAAAATAGCATTCAGAAACCTTTGGAAAAACAAAGGATATAGCGCATTAAACATTTTTGGGTTGGCCATTGGGATTACCTGCGCGAGCTTAATTCTTCTTTGGGTTGAGGATGAAGTAAATTTTGACGAATCTATTGCAGACAAAGAACTGGTCTATGCCGTACCAACCAACCAAAAGTACGAGGGGGAATGGCGTACTTTTTTTGAGGCTACGCCAGGGCCTTTGGCAGCGGTCTTAAAAACAGAAATACCTGAAATTACAAAATCGGCACGCAAGCGTGATAAAAACTCACTTCTTAGTGTTGACGAGAAATCAATTAACAGCGAAGGAAGTTATGCCGATAAAGACCTCTTTGATATTTTTGGTCTTAATTTTATTGCTGGAAATCCTAAGCAAGCCTTTAAAGACAAAAAATCAATTGTTATTACTCAAAAGGTAGCTTCGATTCTTTTTGGCAATATCCAAGAAGCAATCGGAAAGAACGTAAAGGTTGATAAAAAAACAAATTTTATAGTTACCGGAGTTGTAGAAAACTTTCCCGAAAATACCAGTTTTTCATTTTCTTGGCTAGTTCCTTTTGAAAATTTTACTGACGGTAAGGAGTGGACTGAAGGGTATGGCTCTAATTTCACGGACACCTTTGTAAAATTAACAGCTGGAGCAGAATTTGAAAAAGTAAATGAAAAAGTAAAAGCAGTACTTCCTGCCAAATCGGGCGACCAAGAAACGGAAGCAATTTTATTTTCGGCGAATGATTGGCATTTACGATCCAATTTCAAAAATGGTGAAATAAGTGGAGGTCGTATTGAATACGTGCGTTTATTTAGTTTTATAGCACTCATCATTTTAATCATCGCTTGCATTAACTTTATGAATTTGGCTACCGCCCGAAGTGAAAAGCGCGCCAACGAAGTGGGAATGCGCAAAGCTTTAGGTTCTGGTAAAAGACAGTTAATTTTTCAATTTATTACTGAGGCCGTTTTCACTGCTTTATTGAGCGGCATAGTAAGTGTTTTTCTGTTAATGATTTTAATTCCACACTTTAACGCCTTGATAGATAAAAATTTAAGCCTAGCGCTTACCAAACCTCTACATTTTCTACCAATACTTTTTATAACACTCATCTGTGGGTTTTTATCCGGTCTTTATCCCGCGTTTTACCTTTCATCTTTTAAACCTATAGATGTACTTAAAGGATCTAAAAGACAAACAGGAGCTGCTTCTATTACACGAAAAAGTTTAGTGGTTATCCAGTTTTCGGCTTCCATCATTTTTATCATAAGCACCATCATAGTATATCAACAAGTGCAGCATGTAAAAAATAGAGACTTAGGAATGGAAAAAGAAAACCTTATAGAAGTACCTGCAGCAAATGGAAATATCATAAAAAATTTCAAATCTATTGAACAAGAACTACAGTCTTCTGGGTTAATTCAAAGTGCAGGCCTTATGAATTCGCAAATTTTATCTGGAGGGAATAACACCTCGAGTGTACAATGGCAAGGCAAACCAGAAAATGAAGACATTTTGATTTCTTTTAGAACGGCAACGCCTAACCTCTTTAAGACTACCGGGATGAAAATCAAGGAAGGGAAAGGTTTTGGTACTTCACAAGCGGCAGACAGTAGCAACGTATTAATATCTGAATCTTTTGCAAAACTGATGAATACGGAACATGTGGTGGGCAAAACGATTAACTGGCAAGAACAAGTTTTCACGATTAATGGGGTTGTAAAAGATTTTTTATACGGTGATATGTACGGAAACAGTGATCCCGTCATGTTTTTCAATCAAGCTGAAGGAGCAGATTACTTGTATATAAAACCAATAGCCAAGGCAGATATGAACAAAACGCTCAAAGAAATAGAACACGTACTCAAATCACAAAACCCAGGATTTCCTTTTGAATATAGGTTTGTAGATGAAGCTTTTAACGACCGCTTTAAAAGCGAGCAGTTAGTGGAAAATTTATCTCAAATTTTTGCGCTTTTAGCCATTATTATTTCCTGCTTAGGACTTTTCGGCCTATCTGCATACACAGCAGAACAACGTCGTAAGGAAATAGGTGTACGTAAGGTTTTAGGCTCTAGTATTCTGGGGATTGTAAGGCTCTTGTCAAAAGACTTTATGAAGCTAGTGTTTCTAGCCATTTTGGTGTCGGTCCCTATCGCTTGGTACGTCATGCAAAACTGGTTAGAAGATTTTGCATACCGAACAGAAATTAATTGGTGGGTATTCGTCATTGCAGGTTTAATAGCAATATGTATCGCACTGGTTACCGTAAGCTTCCAAGCCATTAAAGCAGCAATTGCAAACCCAGTAAAAAGTCTTAGGACTGAATAATTTTTATCAATCAAAAAGTGAACAATTATGTTTAGAAATTATTTCAAAATAGCGTGGCGTAGCCTTCAAAAGAACAAGCTACAGACTGGTATTAATTTACTGGGTTTAACGGTAGGTACCATTTGCTGCTTGAGCATCATTACCTATGTTATAGCACAGTTTGGGTATGACCAACAGTTTGAAGACTCCTCCTCGCTTTATAGGCTCAAAACCGTCATTGAAGGAAACGATGGCGGGAATCCTTCAGCAGGCAGTTCGCCACCTATTGCCTTTGCAATGAAAGAAGACTTCCCAGAAGTGGCCGAAGTGTGTCGATTAGTTTATTTCGGTGAAGGAAATGAAAGCCTTTTAAGAGTTACGAATAGTGATAAAGCGTATTACGAGTCTCGCGGGTATTTGGCAGACTCCACTTTTTTCAAACTATTTGACTATCCCTTTATTGAAGGAGAACGAGAAGGAGCCTTAAACGTACCAAACTCCATTGTGCTTTCAGAAACATTAGCAAAAAAACTATTTGGAAAAAAGAAGGCACTAAACAAAACATTGGTCCTTGGGAGTGGTGAGGAAGAACAAACCCTCACTATAAAAGGGGTTTTTAAGGATGATTATGGTAAAACGCATTTAAACCCAAATTATATTTTAACCATGAATTCTGGTGGAACCGGAGAGCGTGTCATGGAAATCCAAAATTTTGCAACACAAAACTTTGTGCTGAGTTATATCAAACTGAAACCGGGTGCAGATTCTGGACATCTGGAGTCAAAACTTCCTAGATTTTTACAAAAGTATGGGGCAAAGGATTTGGCCGCAGTTGGGTTCAAAAAATCGCTTTACCTTCAAAAGGTATCGGACATTCATTTATATTCAAAAGGAATTCGCAACCAAATTGATAACGTTTCAGATATCAACTATATCTATATGCTTCTTATTTTGGCATTGTTTATTCAATTGGTAGCCTGTATTAATTTTATCAACCTTAGTACAGCACGTGCGAACAAGCGAGCTAAGGAAATTGGGGTGCGGAAAGCAATTGGTGCTGATAAAGGTACACTCGTCCGTCAATTTTTAGGGGAATCCATATTGTTATCTTTATTTGCGTCGATTATCAGTATTCCTTTAACCGCCTTGGCATTGCCTTTTTTAAATACACTAACAGAAGGCTCTATAGGTTACTCAGCCTTGTTTGATTGGAAAATTTTAGCATCTCTTTTAATTTTAGGGACTCTTACAGGCTTAATTGCAGGGCTATACCCTGCAATCATCCTTTCTGGAATTAAGCCAGTAAAAGTTTTAAAAGGATCAGCAACCCTCAATTTAGGTAGTGGGAACCTGCGAAAAGGTTTGGTCGTATTTCAATTTGTAGTTTCCATTGGATTGATCTCTTCCGTTATTATCATTACCCAACAGGTAAAACATTCCCAAAAGATGGACATGGGTTACAATAAAGACAACCTCGTTGCCGTGCGATTAGGAACCCAGCAAGTTTCAGCAAATTTTAATGCTATAAAGTCAAATTTTGAAACAATTAATGGCGTTGCTGAAGTTTCTGGAAGTAATCATTATCCTTCAGAGTTTATTATAGGCGATCTAGGCTTAACGCTTCCAGGCGGAAACCCAGCCGATCAAACGTTGGTGCACTACGATGGTGTTAGCCCCAACTACCTTAAAACCGTTGGAACCTCTTTACTTACAGGGCGTACGCTCCGTAGCAACGATAGCATTCAGGTTTTGGTAAATAAAGCTACAATTGATGCTTTCAACATTCCATTAGAAAAT
Organism: uncultured Marixanthomonas sp.; assembly: GCF_963974425.1. Taxonomy (NCBI): domain Bacteria; kingdom Pseudomonadati; phylum Bacteroidota; class Flavobacteriia; order Flavobacteriales; family Flavobacteriaceae; genus Marixanthomonas; species uncultured Marixanthomonas sp. Next base: position 12,925 of record NZ_CAXBCK010000009.1, on the reverse strand, counting down.
GCTGTTGGATCCAAGCTTATCCAAACCTACGAAGGCGAAGTTGATGAGTTTGAAATTGTAGGTGTAACAGATAATTATCATTTCGCATCTTTAAAAGAAGAAATAGCACCCATGTTGCTCTTTAATGAAACCTGGCCAGGCTGGATAATTTTAAAAGCTGAAACTCAAGACTACGAAACCCTTTTAAATAATCTTGAAACTTCGTGGAGTACCATGAACCCTAACACTCCATTTATTTACACGTTTGTAGATAAAGAAGTTGAAAAGTTATATGCTGAAGAAAAACGCTTAGGCAAAATTTCGGTTGTATTTACCTCTCTAGCAATCTTGATAAGTTGTTTGGGGCTATTTGGATTAATCTCCTTTATTGCAGAACAGAAGAAAAAAGAAATAGGCGTCAGGAAAGTACTTGGAGCGAGTGTACAAAACGTAGTCCGTTTGTTAACCAAAGACTTTCTGAAACTGGTGGGTATCGCCTTTGTTATAGCTTCTCCACTTGCCTATTACGTCATGCAAAACTGGCTACAAGATTTTCCGTACCGAATAACAATTGAATGGTGGGTTTTTATAATTGCAGGCGGTTTTGCTGTAGCGATAACAATTTTAACAGTAGGTTTTCAAGCTATAAAATCAGCAATTGCAAACCCAGTAAAAAGTTTACGAACAGAATGATTCAGTGTTTAGTAATTAAAAATTGAGTGAAGTTATAATAAAAGTGGCTGAGTGATTCTGAAAGCGGATTATTTCAGAATCGCATCGAAGTCCAATAAAAAAGCGAACAATTATGTTTAGAAATTATTTTAAAATAGCTTGGCGAAACATACGCGTTAATAAACTTTTCACAGCTCTTAACATAGCTGGATTGGCCATTGGATTATGCGTTTGTATTCTCCTATTCGCCTTTATAAATAAGGAGCTGAGTTTTGATACCATGTATTCAAATTCAGAAGATATATATATAGTGAATATGGAGACTTCCGAAGAATATGATTTTGAAACGTGGGCTACCATGCCAAACGCAGTGGGACCAGCCATTTTACAAGATATTCCGCAGACCAAAAATATGACGCGACTTATTAAAGATGATTTTGGCGCTACCGCTTCGTTAGAAATAGGCGACAAGAATTTTAATGAGAATGGTTTGTATCTGGCAGACTCCGCTCTATTTAACATGTTCGATTTCAATTTTATTCAAGGTAATAGTCAAGATGCTTTTTCACGACCAAAATCCATTGTGCTTTCGCAATCAGCAAAAAAGCGATTGTTTGGAAGCGAAGATGCTATGGGAAAAATTATTTCGGTAAATAATCGTGATAGTCTTCAGGTCTCTGGCGTTTATAAGGATTTGCCTAAAAATAGTGTGATTGACTGCGATTTAGTCTATAACATCATGGACTCTTGGATGGGCACCAATGTGTATTGGAGCAATGCTAGTTATGAAACCTACGTGCAGCTTCAGCCTAATGCAAATATTGCCGAAGTGCAAAAACAGTCCAGCAAACTAATTGATAAATATGTGGATAAGGAAGGGCAATATTTTACAAAATTCTTTTTTCAACCATTAACAAAAATACATTTGTATTCTACAGATATCAGAGAGGGATACTCGTCTCGATTGGGGAATATCAGCACCATAAAAAGTTTGCTGTTCCTCTCTATTTTGGTTTTGCTTATTGCCTGTATCAATTATATGAACCTTGCAACCGCTAACTCTCAAAAACGATCTAAGGGAATTGGTATGAACAAAATTCTAGGTGCAAATCGCAAGCAAATACTTTCCCTTTTTTATATAGAAACGGGTATCCTCGTTTTCATTTCCATAATTATAGGATATGGAATTTCATTTTTGGCACTTCCTTTATTCCGAAGCATTACAGGAAATGAACTTAATTATACTGGATTATTGTCTCCTGCAATCATACTAAGTCTTGTTGTAACTTGGATTTTGGTCACCCTAATTGCGGGAAGCTACCCAGCACTCTCTATGTCGAGTATTTCTCCGTTATCGTTGGTAAACAAATCGAAGAAAAAATATGCTGTAGCCAATGTTATAAGAAAGGGGCTTGTGGTATTTCAATTTGCCGCCTCCATTATTTTAATTATTGCTGTTACCATCATATTTCAGCAAATGGATTTTATTAGAAACAAAAAGTTAGGATATAACCCTAATGGTGTTGTAGCGCTTTCCGTTAAATCTGCTGAAAGCCGACAACAAATTCAGAATGTAATAAACGATTTAAAAAGACAGACGAGTGTAGAAAGTCTTTCCGCCGTACAATCCATCCCAGGTGAGAATGAAAGTGGTCGGTCTGTACGAAAATTAAGTACCGACAATACTGGAATGCCCATAGCGAGTTGTCGTACCGACGGTTTTGTTGTAGAAACCATGCAGCTTAACCTGCTAGCAGGTAATCCGCTGCCTAAAACCCTTGTTAAGGGCGATTCTATTATTTACACCTTAATAAATGAAAAAATTACTAGCTATTTGGGATATAAAACGCCCGAAGAAGCTGTTGGAAAATATATAAACACCGAATTGGGTGATAAATCTATCGTTACAGGAGTAGTAGAAAACTTCAACTATAATTCATTGAAAGAAGATGTTGGCGGATATATGTATTACAAATCGAATAATGCTCCAGAATCGATACGCACGTTGCTGATTAGATATAATACCTCGAATCTTTCAGAGTTTATGGGGCAATTGCAAAAAAGCTTTACTGGTAATTTACCAAATACCGCTTTTGACTATCAGTTTTTAGATACACACGTTGCAAATTTATATGCTTCGGAAGAGAAAACAGCTCAAACAGCAACCACTTTTTCCTTATTAGCCATTTTTATAGCTTGTTTGGGATTATTTGGGTTGGCCGCATTTACAGCTGAAGCACGAACTAAAGAAATTGGCATTCGTAAAGTTTTAGGTGCCAGCATATCTGGAGTTACCAGCTTGTTGACCAAAGATTTTTTAAAGTTGGTATTAATTGCATTTGTAATTGCGGCTCCAGTTGCTTATTGGATTATGAATACTTGGTTATTGGACTTTGCTTATCGCACAGAGATTAATTGGTGGGTTTTTGCGGTTGCAGGGCTTCTTGCAATCTGTATTGCTTTAATTACAGTAAGTTTTCAAGCCATAAAAACAGCAATCGCAAACCCTGTAAAGAGTCTAAGAACAGAATGATCCAGTATTTAGAAATTAAAAATTGAGTGAAGTTATAATAAAGGTGGCTAAGTGATTCCGAAAGCTAAGCATTTCAGAATTGTATCGAAGTCCAATCAAAAAATAAATAGTTATGTTTAGAAATTATTTCAAAATCGCCTTACGAAACCTTTGGAAGGATAGAACTTTTACGGTTCTAAATATTATTGGCTTAACAACAGCATTTGGAATTGCTTTTTTACTAAGCACCTACGCCTTATTTGAATTATCATACGATAAATTCCACGAAAATAAAGGTTCAATTTATCAAGTATATACTACCTCTCAGACCCCAAAAGGGCCAGAATCTAGTGATGCCAATCCTATTCCTTTTGCAGCTGCCTTAAAAAGTGAAGTGCCCGGTGTAAAAAAAATAACCCGTTATGCAACTGGTGGACCACTTCTTACCTATAAAAATAAAACCCTGAGCATAGGTTCTTCTTGGGCAGATCCAGAATTTTTTGAAATTTTCTCCTTTCCTATTTTAGAGGGTAATAAAAACAATCCAATAGAAAGATCAACAGTTGCGTTAACAGAAGAAACAGCAAAGAAAATATTTGGTAGCGAAAAGGCCATCGGCAAAACCATTAGTATAAAACGTGACGGTAAAGAAACGCCTGTAACGGTATCAGCAATTTTAAAAGACTTTCCTGAAGCAAGTTCTTTACGTTTTGGGGCGATTTTTAATTTTATGGATTTACCAGATTCATTTTACAAAAGCAAAAAGGATCGTTGGGACGCACATAATCACCCTGTTTATTTACAATTAGCAGAGGGTATTTCTCCCAGAAAATTTGAAAAATCTACCCAAGAATTTTCAACGCTTCATTTTACAGATGATATAACAAATGCTAAACGGGATGGTGCGAAACCAAATGCAGAAGGTCAATACAGACAGATACACCTTTTGCCATTTGAGGACGTTAGTTTTACGGATTTAAACGCCGCTGAGGTAAAAGTTAGTAAAACGCTACAATATGTGATATTAGGCATAGCGTTTCTCATTTTGTTTATTGCAAGCATCAATTTTATAAATATGAGCATTGCTAAAGGCTCACAAAGACTTCGTGAAATTGGAATGCGAAAAACTTTAGGAGCAGGAAAAACCCAACTATTCTTCCAGTTTTGGGGAGAAAGCATCTTAATTTTTAGTATCGCGGTAATTTTGGGAGCATTATTGGCTTTTTCATTACTAAATACTTTTCAAACTTTATTTCGTACTAGTGCATCATTTGAGTTAGTAGCAACCCCAACAATTATAATTGGCTTAATTATATCCTTATTACTTATAACGCTCATTGCTGGTGGATATCCAGCTTTTTTAATGAGTAAACTAGGCACTCTCCATGCATTGAAAGGGAAGCTGGAGACTTCAGGTAGAAACCGGGTGCGGAATGCTCTTATTGTAGTGCAGTTTGGTATTGCCATTTTACTTATAAGTAGCACCTTAGTATTGCGAGAACAATTGAACTACCTGAGAAACAAAGACCTGGGATTTAATAAAGAACAAGTAATTGCCTTTCCTTTAAAAACTAAAAAGGACCGTAAGCAGTTGTTGCAATTAATGCGAAATGAACTTTTAACAAAACCCAATATTATGAGTGTTACCGCTTCAAATAATATTTTAGGTCTTGGAAAGGACGGTAGTACTTCTACAAGTATTATGGGTTTTGAATATAAAGGTCGTGAAGTAAAAACAAACCTCCTTTTTGTGGATTATGATTATCCACAAACATTAGATATGCCGCTCTTGCAGGGAAGATCCTTTAAAAGAGAATATGCAGCAGATAGTCTTTCGGTAGTTATAAACGAGGCGATGGTTAAAGAATTTGGAGAAGAAGATCCATTAAATATTCGATTCATTTTAAACGATTCAATTCAGTTTTCTGTAATAGGAGTGGTCAAAGATTATAATTTTCAAAGCATGAATAAATCTATTGAGCCAATGAGCTTTTTTATGAATTCAAAAAAACCACTGTATCACGCTTATGTTAAGGTTGCGCCAGATAACTTAGCTCAATCGTTTACTACTGTAAAAGCAGCTTGGGATAGACTTGAGCCAGATACAGAGTTTTTAGGCTCCTTTTTAGATGAAAATATAGAAAGAACCTTGGTAAAGGAACGAACTATGATAACAATGATTTCTAGTGGTTCTATCTTGGCAATAATATTAAGTTGCATTGGTCTTTTTGCTATCTCATTATTGGTGGTTTCGCAAAGACAAAAGGAAATTGGCATACGGAAAGTAGTTGGTGCCAGTGTATCTACAATTACTTTTTTACTAACCAAGGATTTCTTAAAACTTGTAGGTATTGCTTTTATCATTGCTACACCAATTGCTTGGTATGCTACTTCACAATGGCTTCAAGATTATGCGTATCGAATTGACTTGACTATTTGGATTTTCCTAATGGCTGGTACTATAGCGTTAATAATTGCCGTGTTTACTATAAGTTTCCGAACGATACAGGCTGCTATAAAGAACCCGGTTGAGAGTTTAAAAGCGGAATAACTAAATAAGATCTTACGGCTATTTCTTTCAGAATAAAAATCATAAAAAAATAATACAATATGTTACTACAACTTAACCATATTTACAAATGGGTCACGCAAGGTGGAAGGCGTGTCTTTTTACTAAATGACATTAGCCTTACAGTTGAAGAAGGTGAGTTTATCACCATTATGGGGCCTTCTGGGTCTGGTAAATCCACGTTGCTGAATGCTATTGGGATGCTCGATGATTTTCAGGAAGGGGAATATGCGTTTCTAGATGAATCGGTACACACTATGAAAGAGAAATACCGGTCTAAATTGTATAAAGAATACATTGGGTTTGTGTTTCAGGCCTATCACTTGATAGATGAGCTTACTGTGTATGAAAACATAGAAACTCCTTTATTGTACAAAAATGTAAAATCGGCTGAACGAAAAGCACTAGTAGCTGATATGCTAGATCGATTTAATATTGTAGGTAAAAAGGATTTATTTCCTAGTCAGTTAAGCGGGGGACAGCAACAGTTAGTAGGCATTGCTCGTGCTTTGATTGCAAAACCAAAACTGATTTTGGCCGATGAACCCACAGGAAATCTTAACTCGAAACAAAGCGAAAAAATTATGCAACTATTTAAAGAGCTTAACGAGGCAGGAGTTACGATTATTCAAGCTACACATTCTGAAGCCAACGCATCTTACGGTTCGCGAATTATACACCTTCTAGATGGACGAAAAGACTGTAAATAGAAAACTATTCATCAATCACTTATAATATGATTTTTAAACTTTCCATAGCATTATATTTTGCAACTACCATGTTTCTTTTTTCGCAAACTGAAGAAAGAACGGCACATACTCTTGCTGAATGCATCGATCTAGCTATAAAAAACAACCTTGACCTTAAAACAACTCGGCTATCTAAAGAGACACAAGATGTAAATTTTAAACAAAGTAAGAACGCCTTATTGCCTAACATCAACGGATCTTATAACTTAGGAGTTAGTAGTGGTCGGAGTATCGATCCCTTTACCAATGGTATTATCAACCAAGAACTTACTTTTTCAAACGCAGGTTTAGCGCTGGATGCAATAGTTTTTAACGGGTTTAGGCTTATTAACAGTTGGAAACAAGCAAAATTGAACCTTGAATCTGCCGAAATGGAAGTAGAAGCCGCTAAACAAGCTTTAATACTTAATGTAACCTTGACATACTTACAAGTATTGAATGCACAAGATTTGGTTAAACTGGCTGAATCTCGATTAAAAACTACCCAAGGACAGTTGGACAGATTAAAGAGTTTATATGAAGAAGAAACTGGAAACCCCGCAGAATATCGTGACCTCCAAGGACAATTGGCGATGGATGCAGCAAACATCGCAGTAAATAAAAATACACTTGAAAACGAACTAATAAACCTTAATACTCTTGTTAATACAAATAAGGCTATAACGGTTGCTCCTTTAAATGTACAATTAGATTTCGAAGGTTATAATCATAAGGCACAAGAAGTTTATGAAAAAGCACTACAAGTTTTCCCCACGGTTAAAGCAAGCGGTTTAAGCTTGGAAGCGGCTGAGAAAGGAGTTGCTGTTGCACGTTCTCAATATATCCCAGAAATTAGTTTTTTTGCCAATTTGAATACAAATTATTCTAGCGCAGCAAGGCTTTTTAATGAAATGGGGACCAGTATTGTGGAAACTGGTGAATTTGTAACTATAAATAATCAAGACTATTCAATTTTCACGGAAGAAATCAACTTTACAAGTGGTAAAATCCCGTATCGTGATCAATTTGACAATAATTTGAACTCTTCAATAGGAGTAGCGGTAAGTGTTCCTATATTTAATGGTTTTAGGGCTAAAAATAATGTCGCTCTTGAAAAAATTAAAAAAGAAGAAGCCCAAACAGCTTTCGAATTGACTAAACAGAACCTTAAACAGTCAATAAACCAATCTTATAGCGCTATGCAGACAGCTTTTCAACGCTATAAGCTTCTGCAAGATCAAGTAAAAGCATATCAAGAATCTTTCCGAATTAATGAAATTGGGTTTAACAATGGTGTTTCTAATAGCGTAGAATATATTATTAGCAAAAACAATCTTGACAATGCCGAAACGAATCTAGCGAATGTAAAATATGAATATGCACTTCGGGTAAAGGTTCTAGAGTATTATCAAGGGAATATTTAATGATTGGTCGTTTCTATTAATACCACAATTTTTGAAGTTTTTTGAAAAGAACTTTCATTCTGAATAAACAATTCACTTAAGTAGATTAAACTCAATCGCAGAAAAGCGATGGCGTTCACAGAAAAAATAACTTTCTATATTTAACTTTAACTTATTTGGTACAAAAAGTACCGACTGGGTTCATATTACTCGACCCTAATACAAGAATATTTTTATTATTTGAAGTTAAAGAACTGGCTGTTAGTTTATTGTTGGCATTTGTTTCAAAAGGTTTACTCATGGTACGACCCTTGAATAAGATATAATCTTTATAAACAGGATGTGGTGTTATCGCACTTCAATTTAAATTTTATATCTAATTCTGAAATAAACATATGAAAAAAATAGGTTTGGTCAAAGAACCCGCATTCGAAACTCGAATTTGTTTTTTACCTAAAGAAGTTAAACAGCTAACACAACTATTAGAAATAGATGTTCAAGTAGAAAAAGGTCTGGGCGAAGGATTTGGAGTTTCAGATACCGAATACGAAGAAGCGGGAGCAAGTTTGCAAACCCGGAAGAATGTTTTAAATAATTCAGATTATATCCTTTCTATTAATGAGGTGACTGATCTTGTATTGGACGGAAAACAAAACGTCTTGATCGGGATTTTCAATTTGTTGTTCTACCCGGAGCGAGCCGAAAAATATGTAGAAAAAAACACCACCGTTTATAGCTTAGATTTATTACCTCGAACCACCTTGGCGCAGTCTATGGATGTTTTATCTTCTATGGCTTCTATAGCAGGTTATAAAGCTGTGCTTAAAGCGATCTCTCATTACAACAGTTCGTTCCCAATGTTTACAACAGCAGCCGGAACGCTTAATCCTGCCAAGGTATTGGTGTTAGGAGCGGGCGTTGCTGGACTACAAGCTATTGCTACAGCTAAAAGATTAGGTGCTGTCGTAGAAGCTTTCGACGTTCGAAAATCTGCTGGGGAAGAGGTCAGGAGCCTTGGAGCCAAATTTGTAGAAGTGGAAGGTGCCGAAGAAGCGAAGGATGCAGGCGGATATGCCGTCACCCAATCTGAAGAATACCTGAAGAAACAAAAAGAATTGATCCACGAGCGCATACGCAATGCTAATATAGTTATCTGTACCGCAAATATACCTGGTAAAAAAGCACCTTTATTGATCGAAAAAAGATCGATTGAAGCGATGAAATCAGGATCGGTAATTATAGATATGGCAGCAGAGCAAGGCGGAAATTGCGAAATGACCCAAGCCAGAGAAACCATTGTTTACAATAATGTGACCATCGTTGGTAATTCGCATTTATCAAGGGAAGTGTCGCAATCTGCATCACAATTGTTGTCAACAAACTATTATAATTTCTTGAAATACTTAATTCAATCAACCAAAGAAGACGATATATTGTTAGAAAAGAGTAAGGTGATTGACAATGGAACTATAACAAACCCTTTATTAACCAATAAATTTGAACTCGCATAATATGGAATTTATCCAAAACAATCTTGATATTATCTACTTTGTAATATTTTGTATTTTCATCGGTATCGAAGTGATAGCAAACGTTCCAGCCATTCTTCACACTCCTTTAATGTCTGGGGCTAATGCCATTAGTGGCGTAATTATGGTAGGTGCCGTAATTATGATGTTTCAAGTTCCACCAACAAATTATATAACTCTCACCCTAGGTGGAATCGCAGTATTTCTAGGTGCTTTGAACATTTCGGGTGGCTTTTTTGTCACAGGACGAATGTTAAAAATGTTCAACACGAAAAAATAATTTCAAATGAATGTATTAGTTGAAGTTGGCTATTTATTGGCCACCGTTTCTTTTTTAGGTGGATTGAAGTTTATGAGTTCCCCAAAACACGCCAAAATTGGTAATTTAATTGCAGCTACGGGAATGATAATTGCTGTATTATGCACTTTTTGGATGCTCAATACTCAAACCGTCCCGTCTGTTAACCTTATTATAATAGCTGTTGCCATATTATTGGGTACAATAGGTGGAAAAGTTATGGCTTCCAAAGTCGAAATGACCGCCATGCCACAATTGGTTTCTTTATTTAACGCAACTGGAGGTGGTTGTGCCATGCTTTTAGGAATTGTTGAAGCAAAACAAGCTGGCTTTAGTTCTTCCTTTTTAGGAATGCAAATTTTATTGCTTTTAGGGTTGATTACCGGAGCAGTAGCAGCTTCAGGAAGTGTTGTCGCCTATCGAAAACTTGCCGGAAAAACGAAAGACAATCGTCATGTTATGGTTGTTTTAGGTTCCAGAATCCTATTGGTGTTATTTTTTGTGATGCCTATTTTATATTTCGTAGGAGTACTACCCATATCTTTTGAAATATTAGCGTATGCAATGGCGTTCATTGCGTTGGTGTATGGTGTTTTATTTGTATTGCCCATTGGTGGTGCCGATATGCCAGTTGTAATTTCGTTGCTAAATTCAATTACTGGTATTGCTACCGCTTTGGCAGGTTTTGTCTATGGTAACAAAGCGATGATTGCGGGTGGTATTTTTGTTGGCGCAGCAGGAATTCTATTGACGTTATTAATGTGTAGAGCGATGAACCGTTCTTTGCTTAAGGTATTGGCGGGGAAATTTAAAAAAGGAAAAGTAGCCGAAGATACAAAAGCGCAAAATATAAAGGAAACAACCGTTTCCGAAACAGCTATGCAGCTATCTTTTGCCAATAAAATTGCAATAATCCCAGGATATGGTCTTGCGGTGGCTCAAGGACAACATCTTTGTGGTCAACTACAACAACTTTTAGAAAAGAGAGATGCCCAAGTAGATTTTATCATACACCCTGTCGCAGGAAGAATGCCTGGACATATGAATGTGTTACTTGCTGAAGCAAATATAGATTACGAACACTTAAAAGAAATGGATCAAGTAAATGGCGATATGGCCCATTACGATATGGTCTTGATAATCGGGGCAAACGATGTGGTAAACCCAGCTGCAGAAAACAATCAAGATAGTCCTATCTACGGGATGCCTATTGTTAAAGCATATCAAAGTAAGCAAACAGTGGTGATGAAACGAGGAATGAGTAATGGGTATGCAGGCGTTTCAAACGATTTGTTTGGAATGGACAATTGTAACTTATTGTTTGGAGATGCTAAAGATTCTTTGCAAAATATAATCAATCAATTAAAATTAATTTAATAAGATGATAGCTGCTTTTTAAAGCAAACGGTTTTAAAATTCCCTCAATTTTCTTTGAAAAACAACTGTCGCCGTGGTTATTCTATTAATTTAGGCAGCTACTCAACAGACTTTTCCTATTTTTAGAGTATAGAAGAAAGCTTAGTTTTTGTAACACGATACCATTTGGTGATAATGAAATTTTAAACTTCTAAAATCTAGCACATGTCGCATACAGAAGAAGCCTTACAAGAACGAATAAAAGAATTAACTTGTTTATATGAAGTATCATCAATTATCGTCAGTGCTAATGTTGAAGAGTTAGATGAAACCTTAAAAGCAATTGCAAATAGTTTAAAAAAAGCCTTTCAATTTCCTAAATATACTGAAATAGCAATCGAAACATCTATTAACTCTTTTAAAACGGGAAATGTAGATGAAAACGTCGGTCTCAGCAGCGAAATTAAGGTTTTCAACAAACTTAATGGAAAAATAATAGCATCTTTAACTGCTGATAAAAGTGCTTTTTTAAGAGAGGAACAGCAGTTGTTAGACAATGTAGCTCTAAAGATTGAAAACTTACTAGAACGCATTGAAATTAAGGAGAACGAAGCTTCTTTAAAACGACAAATGGAACGTGCCGATCGTTTGAGTATCATTGGCGAAATAACAGCAGGAATTGCTCACGAATTAAATACACCATTGGCCAATATCCTAGGTTTTGCTGAATTGTTGAAAGATGAATTCAAAAACGAAAAGAATGTTTCAAGTGATTTAGATAAAATTATTCATAACGCCATATTTTCTAGAGAGGTAGTAAAAAAACTGATGTTTTTTGCCTGCGAAATGCCTCAGGAAATGAAGAAAGTAAACATTGTCCCCAATATTAGAGATGCCATTAGCTTGCTTGATGCTACCTTTCGTAAGGAAGAAGTAAAATATGTCGTGAAAATTGAAGAAGAAGAATTGTGGCTGAAAGCCGATACTATTCAGTTAACGCAGATTATATTCAATTTAATAATAAACGCCATTTACTTTTCGCCTAAAAATGGATTGGTGACTATTAAAGCATTTCAGACAGAAACAGAAAATGCCCTTATAATTTCCGATGAAGGTCCAGGACTTCCTAAAAAAGATCTTGAGAAAATATTTCAACCTTTTTTCAGTACAAAACCCACAGGCGATGGATCAGGTTTGGGCCTTAGCGTGGTGCACGGTATCGTATTGAGCCATAAAGGAACTATCAAGGCCGAAAATAATAAAAACAAAGGTGCTACCTTTACCGTTAGGCTTCCAAAATCATAACCTATGCAGTTACGCAGTGAAAACATACTTATTGTAGATGATGATATCGATATATTGGAATTGTTACAACGTCATTTACGTTCGTGGAATTTTCATACGTATCGAGCTGTTTCGGTAAAAGAAGCAGTCACTATTTTGCGTGATACCCGAATCGATTTGTTGATTACCGACCTGAAAATGCCTGAAATTGATGGGTTCGAACTTATTAAATTTGTTTCAGAACACTATCCAAATTTACCCAAATTGGTAGTAACTGGATATCCTTCTATACAAGATTCGCTTAACGCAATTAAATCTGGTGTGGTGGCGTACCTCACAAAACCTTTCACCAAAGATGAATTAAAAACGGCTGTGGATGGCACGTTACAAGCCGATACAAATAACAACCCAAAAATTTCTACAAATGAAACGGCTGTAACTAAACCAGCCAATCAAGACAGCGAACCATATGGCGATATAATTGGTTCTTCGGAAAAAATAAACGATATAATTCAAATTATCGAGCGTGTAAAGAATAATAAAGCTACCATTTTTATAAAAGGGGAGAGTGGTACTGGAAAAGAACTTGTGGCTC
>NZ_CAXBCK010000008.1:0-87427 GCF_963974425.1 uncultured Marixanthomonas sp. | reverse complement strand
GCAATGCGGAACGACCCTACGTAATGGGAGCATTGTACCACGGAAACCATAGGCCACAAAGCTGGAAAACCGAGAAAAATGATATTAAAGCTATCCGTACACGGAGTGGGCATACTATAGAGCTTAACGACGCCAGCGGCTCTGAATTTATCATCATAACCGATAAAAACCAAAATTTAATCACCATAGATACCGCCAATAATAATATGACGATTACGGCAAATGAGAAGATGACTTTTAATGCTAAAAATATGGAATTTAATGTGGTAGAGGATATGGATATGAATATCGGGCAGAACAAAACGGAACGTATTGGCCAAAACCATAATACAAATTCAAGTAACAGTATGGAAATGGTTTCACAAGCAAAATCGGTAAATGTGGGAGCATTGTACAATCAGTATTCCGCTGCTGCTAATTTAATTGCCACTGCTGGGGATATGATGATCCATTCAAAAGGGGTTTCAACCTTTCAGGGGAATGCCGATGTAAAAATTAGCAAAGGGTAATATATGAAGTTTGTTCCAGAGTTTTTTGAAATAACTTCGCCTTCCGTTCAACAGACAGCGGAATATATTCAAAAAGTGTATTCAGAAACGAACATAAAAAATATAAAAAAAAAGCAGACGGTAACCAGACACTTAAACGTTGAAATAGAACCGCTAGAATCGAAAAATACAATTGTAGCTATAAAAACGGAAAAGGAAGAATTAACCTTAGATTCAATTCTGAAAAAACAAGAAAATATTTCGAAAGAAATTGCGAAGACTATCGATTTTGTTCAGCTTAAAGTAAATCCTTTAGGTGAAATTATTAGAATCTTGAACCAAGATGAGATACTAAATAAATGGTATCCAATAAAAAGAAAACTAACAAATGAGTACCGCGGAAAAAGTTTTGATGCCTATGTAAGCGGTATTGAAAAAAAAATAGAAAACCACGATGCCTTATTGGAAGATTTTAAACAATATAGGCTATTTGGAGGCCTCTTTAACGCCATTTGTTTTGAACACAGCACAGATGCTTCAAAATACAACCAAAGGGACCGTGCTATCGATAATTTTATTTTCAATACAACACTGCATTTTAAGGAAAGCGTTTTGTTGGAAAAAGTTGGGGAACGAGAGGTTACATTGAAAGTTAAGGGTGATTTTGATCCTGAAAAGAACGATTTAAAAGTAGTAATGAACGAGTTTGATAAAAAAGGTATTAAAGAAGAGTCGAAATTAAAATTGAAAAAATATTCAGGCTCCTATTTGATAGACAAAAACTCAAACGTAATTAAAAATATGCAACTGACCACAGAAGTCGCTTATGGAGCAGATTATTATAAGAAAATAGAATATAGCTTACAAAAACAGATAAAATAAAGCAATATGGCCGGGAAAAACTATGTATGCAACAACGCAAAACTGGAATGCAGCCTTTGTACAAAACCTGAAGGAAAACTTGTGGTAACATCCAACGATGTAAAGCTACAAGACAAAACCTGGGCTACAGTAAAAGACAGCGCCAAATCCAACTTGCAGTTTACTGGAAATTGCAAAAAAAGCGATAAACAGAGTGTGCCCTGCGCTGCGCTCATTGCACCAGTAAAATGGATTAATACTGGAGACATTTTAATACAAAGCAATAAGGCTTTATTGGAATGTTCTACTATAAAGTGCAGTTACGGGGGCGTGGATATAAAAATAAAAGATCACATCCAAAAATCTGAAGTTGATAGTATGGAGCCGACGGATGTGGAAGGTGTTGCACCATAGACAATGAAGTATTTTATTTCAATATTCTGCATCCTACTTATAATATCGAGTTGTTCAAAATTTGAATTAAAAGAAGTTTATAAAAGTCCAGATAGTAACTATAAGTTGGAAGTTTTTATTGAAAAAGAGTATAAACCAATAGCCTCATTGTCAAGCGAAAGTGGATATAGAAAAACGTATGTAGTTTTAAAGGACATTAAAAATAATGTAATTTTTGAACCTGATTTATTTGATAGCTGTACATTTCAGCTTATAGATTTTTCAATTGACTGGAAAAGTAAAGAAGGTAAAGTGTATTTTACAAAATTTAGCTATATAGATATTAAAAATAAGACGATACATTGTCTGGAACCATAAAATTTAAAAAGAAGAAACGCACAAACTATAAAACGTAAAGGTATGTTTGAAGCAATAGGTGATTTTTTTAAGCGAGTAGGCCAGTGGATAAGCGGTCTCTTTGGTGGTGAGGATACACCTCCTGCCACACCGGGGCCTGAACCGATCATCGAGGTGGATCCGTTTGAACAAGCAAGTGAAGACGTGGCTGAAGAAACAAATTTTGAAACCAACGAGCAAGATCCACAGGCCACAGAAACTGAAACCGCCGAGGCTGAACCTGCTGTGGAGCAAGAAACACCTACTATGAATTCAACCGCTGCCAATGATGCTTCGACGGATGGAATTATTGACGCCTATTTTGCCAAGAAAGTAATCGAAAAGGTAAAGACAGATAATCCTGGCAATCCTTACCCTTATCAATTCAATTATGATGGCAATGTCATTACCGATGCGAACAAGCCAAATATTGCGCAGATTATCCTAACCAATTCAGCGTCTGATTTAGAGACACGAAACGAATATATTGAGTTACCTGATATCCTTGGGGTATTGGAGAACACAACCTACGACAGCGATGATGTATTGCAAATACCTACTCGAACACTGGAAGACCAAGAGAAATTCGAAAAAATAGACAGTTCTGCTTTAGAAAGTGACATCTATATCTTCGCTAAAACAGGAAATTTAGATGGCAAAGAGATCACCATAACCATTCTCGAAAAAGAGGAACTCTTAGTAGGATCAGATGCGCCTCTACCGGTTTTGTTGAGAGACCACGAGGTTGAAGAGAGCCAAGCCAGTGAAGATTTACAGGAAGTCACCGAGTTGGTAGAAACGATAGACGAATCTTATGTCGCTATTCCTATAAGACTTCGACCTTCGGATGATGAGGATTTGGAGGAGTGGAAAAATATGATGGCAGGTGAACTTGAAGAAGAAGAGGACAGCGATGAGGGTTCTGAAGAACAAGAGCCTGAAACTGATACAGAAAATGACGTGCCGCCACCCGAACCGGTAACATATACTGTGCAAAATGGTGATATTTTATCCATTATAGCAGGGAATTATCCTGGAGTAAGCTGGCAGGATATACAGGCTGCTAATAATATTACCAACCCAACCCAAATCCAACCTGGACAAATTTTAATTATCCCCGTTAATGGAGTGGTGCCTGCAACGAATGCAGAAGGAAACGGTACAGAAGGGGAAGAAGCAGAACGGCAAACGGTATTCTTATGGCTTAAAGTAGCCGCTGAAGGTGACGAAGAAAGCCATGAAGAAGAGTTTTTAAATGAGAATGATGAAGCTTATTTTGAGATTGGAAATAAATGTTCTTGTGATAGAGGTTTCACTGTATCAGAAATGCAAACTATTATTGATACACTTCGCGATGAAGAAAATGCCACTTTATTTACCGCGGGAAACTGTGATATTCCAGAGGTAGATAAAACTATGGAAAGATTTACTGAAGTACTCAATGAGATATTTGAAACTTATGGTATTACAAAGTGTATAAGAAAAATTCATTTTTTAGCTCAAGTCTATCATGAGTCTGATAGGTTGAGAACTACTGAAGAATATAGTACAACAGGTCGATATGCACCATACATAGGTAGAGGCATTATGCAACTTACTTGGGAAGTTGGTTATAAGGCATATTCTAGTTTCACTGGAGAAGATTTTGTGACTAATTATGAAGATATAAGAAATGACTTGAGAAATGCTTTGGATTCAGCAGGATGGTATTGGAGGCAAGGTAAGCAGTTAAATGCGAGCGGTACAACCTGGTCTCCACCTAATGGTTCAACATATGTGTCAAGAGATGATTTAAGTTATACAAGAACAATTATTGAATACACTTATGAAGAGGTAGCCCAAAGCTATGGGACAGTTAATTTAAGCGATATTGCAGATGATGATGAAGGAGATTTGATAAGCTGGCTTGTAAATGGGGGAAGTAATGGTAGGCAGGAAAGATTAGACTTTATTGATGATTTAAAAGAAGTTTTTCAGTACCCTGAGCTTTGTGTAAATACAGGGTTGGTGATAAGATTAGTGAGAAAGTGGGAAACAGAAAATTCGACTATAGGAGAATTTACAATCGATAATTCTGATGTAAGTGGATATATGCTTGAAGAGAAAGGACCAGACACGACACAGTCTGGCTTGGAGCAAAGAGTTCCCACAGGCACTTACGATTTGGAATGGCATAATGGAACTCGTTTTCAGGGAGTCCTTAAATTGTCAAATATCGAAGTTTCAGCAGCTCGTGCTATTCTTATACATGGAGGGAATACAGCTGGCGACACCGAGGGATGTTTATTGCCAGGATCCACGCGTGATACAGATTTTGTAGGAGGAAGTCAAGCAACACTATCAGAAATTCACGAGGTTGTTGAAGAAAAAGGTATTGATGGGGCACAAATAATAATAACAGAGGACTATGAATAGATATATTTTAATAGGTTTTATATTTTTTATCACAATTTCTTGCAAAGAAAAGAAAACAGAACCGCAATTGAGTAATGTTTACTCAAATGAAAAAGTTGAACTAGCTCAGAAAGACTTGGCTATGCTTAAGAAAGCCTTTGCAGAAAAGGATGAGGCATTGTTTATGAAACAATTCCCAGATACATTCAATGAGTTTCAAAATTATTTTGGATGGGATCCAGAAAACAAAAAACCCCAACCCTTGTATAAGGAGAGCTTAGCGTACATAAGATATTGGTTTTCGTTACTTTCAAAAAAAGAATTCATCAAATACCAAAAGCAACTAATAGAAATTTCAGAAAACGGCCATTGGGAGGCAGATGGCATCAACTATTTTCAAGATGGTGCATTAATGTTTATCAAAGAAAACAAAAAGTATAATCTGATAAATGAATTGAATAACTCGAAGGCAAAATCGGTATTGTTTTTCCTTTTTGATGGACCGCACCCTAGAAAGGATACAGAATTTATTTCAAATTTAAATCCCGAAAAGCAAGCTATCACAAAAATCTTATTTGAAACTAATTTCAATCAAAATGAAGCAAAGCAGGAGGTAGAAATTAATAGAAAACCTCTAAGAGAGTTTTCATATTTTGAAAACAGCCCTGACTATTTTATAGAAAACATCGACATAAACAAAGACGGAAAACCTGATAAAGTTGTGAGCAGTAAAAAACATAAAGGAAATCAACTCTTTTTTTACCTGAAAAACGACAAAAAATATAAGTTTGCATTGGAAAGTATTAATTTTTCTGAAGATGGCGGCAATGTCATAGATACAATTTATAAACCGAAAGGAAACTCTGTGTTAGCAATAAAAACATATTTTCCAGATGGAGGCTATTTAACGGCCACTCATTATATTAATTATGATGATAGGAGCTGGACTTTGCAAAAGACTATTTATAAGACAAAAGTAAGTAATGAAAAGGAAACGACTGTTTATTCTTGCGAGGTACCTCAAAATCTTTTGTTGAAAAAATTAACAGATTCAATAGTTGCGCGTCAAATCAAATATATTCCCAGCGAAAAAGACAGAGACACAAATTGCGATAAAAAAGTGATTGCGAACTAATATTTCTATAGAATTGATAAGAGTAGGTTGAAATATAAATTTCGTAATATGAAATATATAGTAATAACACTTTTTTTGCTATATCCTTCAGCAGTTGTAAAAAAATAATGATAAGGTTATAAGTCTGGATGCTGAAATCCAGAAGAGTGCGATTGAAAATCACACGACCTTGCTAAAGGAAGTAAGGTTCAAAATTGAACATCTTACATCTAATTTAATATATAACAAAGAAATTATTATTTTAGATTATAAACTCAAACTTGCCTCCTCTGACTTAAACATTTTTACAAGATTATTTTTGAAGATAGTTTAGTTAATGATTATGAATACACCAAGCACGAAATAGACTTTTTTGATGAAGAGCGAATTCAGGTTTTTGAAAACGGAACAGAACCAATACTATATCATCTTACCTTCTATAAGTAACGAAACTGAGTACTATTTTTTCTATGCAAACCTCTCCCAAGTTGATGTTGAAGAAAATCAAGAAGTTAGTGCAGGTGGTGTGATTGGCCAAACAGGTCAATCTGGTAATGCAAATGGTCAATCAGCAAGGATGGCTCACCTGCATTTCGAAGTACGCAATTCGGCTACTCGTGGAAGTGGAAACCGTATTATCCTACGGTAATAACAGAGCTTAATGATGTTGATACTTGGCCATGCTTATTGAGGGTTGGGAGATAAACCAAAAGCAAAAGAAGCTTATTCTAGTTATATTAGACTTATGAAAGATACAAACAAGGAAACTGAAATACCTAAAAGAGTTATGGAAAGACTCAAATAAAAAACACAGTACAAATTCATGCACTGTGCTTTTTTATAAAAATTACTCTGAATTTTTAAAAATTAACCGTTACTTTCCCTCTTATAAAAAGGGGCGTTCCTGGTGTAAAGTGTATTTCTTCTGTGGGTTCAGCTTCATTAAATAAACGACTTTCGGTGGCGAATTGTGTTTCGTTCCATTCGGTATCGAATAGGTTTTCAATAATCACCCCAAAAACTAAGTTTTTATAGGTATAATTAATGTTGAAATCGGTTACAAAATAGCCTTCGGCCACAATACTGTTGTCTTCATTAGCCGCACGATCCTTGATGTAACGGTAATTTAATCCGCCGGAAAAATCACCAATATTATCAAAAGCAACACCTCCGGTTGAGGTCAAGTCTGGAGCTAACGGTATGTAATCTTCGCCATCTGGAGCTTCAGTGCTTCGGGCATACGTATAATTTATATCACCAAAAAAGTACATCCAATCGGTAGCTTCATAACGAACACCAAAATCGACTCCCATTCTACGGGTTTTCCCTCTAGGTTCTACAATGGCAGCATCGCCTACATACACAAATTCTTGATCTAAGAACAACGTCCAAAGAGCGGTATTCAGGATTAAGTTATCTGTTACTTTATAAATGGCTCCTAAATCGGCTCCATAAGCTGCTGGCAAAATATCTTCACCGCTATTAGCTACTACCACACGACTATCATTGGAGTGAAACCCTATTCCTGTTTTCGCGAATAATTGTAGTTGACGGTTAGGACTATATACAAAGTTTAATTTCGGACTGGCGAACACTTTGCTTTCACTTTTATTATCATATGTTTCAGTTAAGAAATTTTCATAATCGAACTTAAAATAGTCTAAACGCAAGGCAGGATTTATTTTAAAATCACCAAAATCGAATTCTGTGTTTACAAATCCGAAAGCATTCATTTGATCTACATTTCCGAAGGCTAAATGCTCCAATAATTCATCTCGGTTCTTGGTTCTGGAAAGCTGAACATCATTTACATCATCATACCGAACACCACCACCGGCTGTATATTCAAAATCGAAAGCATCTGCTTCCAGTTTCTCTGTATAAGCTGTTTTAAAGCCGAAGAGACTACGGTCTTCTTTTTGTTTAATTTGATCGCCATTTACAGGATCTTCTAGAAAGAATGTAAAATTAGAATACAGCTCAAAATCATAATGTGTTACATAAGCAGTACTTTTCAACTTCTGTGTAGGCGAAATAATTTTGGTATGATTTAAAATTAGATTGGTCCGGCTAGTATTGCCACCTTCGGTATCATCGATAGCCCCAAAACGATCAATTAAACCTGCGTCCACAGCACGTTGAGGTATTTGTCCTGAAGCGTCCCATTTACTTTGTAAGTGCGATGCGCTTATACTCATGTGTTGATCGCCGGGAAGCTGAAAATTAAATTTTCCCATTACGTTGTATCTATTGAAATTTTGTGGTGAATCGTACGGACCATCAAAGGTGTTTATTGATGTAGCGATGTAAGCATTGCTTTTTTCAGTTTCTAAAACTTTAAACATTCCAACGGTTCTAAAGGAGTTGAAATCACCATATTCAACCGAAATGGAGCTGTTATCCAACTTATTTTTGGTTTTAAAGTCCACATAACCGGCAGTAGTAAAATCACCTTGGGCTGCATAGTAAGGACCTTTTCCAAATTCAATATTTTCAATGGTTTCTGGTATTAAAAAGTGTAAATCACTGTATCCTTGACCATGAGCATGCGATACCATATTAACTGGCATACCATCTACCGAAAGGCTAATATCGGTTCCGTGGTCAATATCGAAGCCACGAAGAAAAATCTGCTCTGCTTTTCCGCCACCGGCGTGTTGACCAATGATAAGTCCAGGAACTTTCCGTAGTATTTCTTGTGACGATTTTACTGGGTCGGTTTCTAAATCTACATCGGTCAATTGGTTTAGAGCATTTACTTGCGGTGTGATAATAATTTGTTCTAAACTTACTGACGCTTCGTTTAATACAATACTAACATCTTTAGTAAAACTTTCGGCAGTAACAGGAATTGTTCGGCCTTCGTACCCTAAATGCGAAATAAAAAGTTGATCGCCTTCCGTATTACCCTTTATAGTAAAGTTTCCGGAAATGTCGGTATGAGTATGAGTATTCGAATTTTTGTTGAAAACATACACGTTTTCAAGAGGGGTGTTGTTTTGGGTTACTATTTTGCCAGTAATGCTTTGCGATTGCGCAACAATAGAGCATAGTAATAGTACCCATAAAAATATAGGTTTCATAAATTTTATTTTTTTGAATAAATAGATGTTTCAGAATTGCCCATTTTAAGCGGGAAAAAGTATTTCTGAAACTTGAAAAACGGATTATGAAACTAATTCTCTAGGAGGAGGTGTTTGTACAGAACGTGAAGTGTGGTATATTCCGTAGTGATAAATAAATGTATGTTCTGTATGAGTTAAAATTACAGGTTTTAATTGAACATATTTCTGCGTAATGTGTTTGTCGTATTTTATTTCAAATAAAAGAGTGTCTTTATCAGAATCTGTATCGTCTGCAGAAAACAAGTTGTTGAAAAAGGCAATCGCTTTATGTTCGTGTGTGTGCTCCTTGTCCAATTCATGGTCTAAATCATGATGATGGTCTGCACTTGTGTGCGTTAAAGCGTGTGAAAGTTTGTGAAAACCTTCCGATAACGATTGCTGTAACGGAACTATAAGGTACAAAACAGCCAGCGATAGTATAAATCGCTTTTTTAAAAGGGAAAGAAAGGCTGTGTTAAACATTGAGTTGTGTTAGTTACTATAAAGTACGTAAAGAAAAGGAAGAAAGGTTTTTCAAAGAAGCCTGTTTAACCCTTTCTTAACAAAATTTCGTAGGTTATATGAAAAGTAAATTACAAAATAGCCACTATCTTTGAACTATGGCAGAAGCTTCGGTACAGCTACAGATTTCTACACTCCCTAACTCGCCTGGGGTATATCAATATTATGATAAAAACGAAAAGTTGTTATATGTTGGAAAGGCAAAAAATTTAAAGAAAAGAGTCTCCTCTTATTTTACCAAACAACACGATAATGCCCGTACTCGGTTATTGGTGAAAAAAATAAAAACCATAAAGCATATTGTTGTAGCTACCGAAACCGATGCACTATTGCTGGAAAACAATTTGATTAAAAAATACCAGCCTCGCTATAATGTCTTGCTTAAAGATGATAAATCGTACCCGTGGATCTGTATTAAAAATGAACGATTTCCAAGGGTTTTTCCCACTCGACGATTAATTAAGGACGGTTCAGAATATTTTGGCCCTTATACCAGCATGAAAACGGTACACACCTTGCTAGATTTAATTCGAGGGTTATATCAGCTTCGAACCTGCAATTACGATTTAGCCGAAGAAAAAATACGAAACGATAAATATAAAGTCTGCTTAGAATACCATTTAAGTAATTGTTTAGGGCCTTGCGAAGGCAAACAAACCGAAGCCGATTATAACGAGAATATAGAGGCGATACGAAACATTATTAAAGGAAATTTTAAAGATTCGCTCAATCAGTTTAAAGCTCAAATGAAAAAATATGCGGCCGATCTTAAGTTTGAAGATGCACAGCGTATTAAAGAAAAAATTGATGTACTAGAAAACTACCAAGCAAAAAGCACGGTAGTAAATCCGAAAATTAACAATGTAGATGTTTTTTCTATTACTTCAGATGAAAGCTACGGGTATGTAAATTTCCTTCAAATTTCCTTCGGAAGTATTATTCGTTCGCACACTTTAGAAATAAAAAAGAAATTAGACGAAAGCGATAAAGAGTTGCTCACGCTGGCTGTAATCGAATTACGACAGCGGTTTAATTCGCAATCTAAAGAGTTGTATTTGCCCTTCAAAATTGAAACGGAGGAAGGTTTAAAAGTACATATCCCAAAAGCAGGCGATAAAAAGAAAATACTCGATTTATCACTTCGTAATGCGAAATATTACCGAATGGAGCGATTTAAGCAGGCAAAAATTGTCGATCCAGATCGCCACGAAAACCGAATTATGGCGCAGATGAAAAAAGACCTTCGGTTGAGTGAAGAACCAAGACATATTGAATGTTTTGATAATAGTAATATTCAAGGGACAAATCCGGTAGCTGCTTGTGTGGTTTTTAAAAATGGAAAACCGAGCAAGAAGGACTACCGTAAGTTTAATATAAAAACAGTGGAAGGCCCGGACGATTTCGCCTCGATGGAGGAAGTAGTCTATCGCCGGTACAAAAGATTAAAAGAAGAAGAGCAACCTTTGCCACAACTTATCATCATAGATGGGGGGAAGGGACAGTTGTCTTCCTCTTTAAAAAGTTTAGATAAATTAGAATTACGCGGAAAGATTGCAATTATCGGTATCGCAAAACGACTAGAAGAACTGTTTTACCCCGATGATCCCATACCGTTGTATTTAGACAAGAAAAGTGAAACGTTAAAAATAATTCAGCAATTACGAAATGAAGCACACCGGTTTGGAATCACCTTTCATCGCGACAAAAGAAGTAAACAGGCTTTAGATACCGTATTAGAAACCATACCAGGAATAGGGGAGAAAACAGTAATTCAGTTATTGAAACAGTTTAAAAGCACGAAGCGTATAAAAAATGCAAGTTTTGATGAATTAGCTGATGTAGTGGGGACGAGCAGAGCAAAAAAAATAGTCACGCATTTTCAGGAAACTAAATGAAGCAGATATTAATCATACTATGCATGTTGCTCTCAGGGATTCTTTTTTCTCAAGAGAAAGAGAACCAAGAAGACCTAAAAGTCGGTTTGGTCCTTAGCGGCGGTGGCGCCAAAGGCTTGGCGCATATTGGAGCGTTAAAAGTAATTGAAGAAGCGGGTATTCGGGTAGACTACATTGGAGGGACGAGTATGGGAGCAATTGTAGGGGCTTTGTATGCATCGGGATATTCAGCAAAACAATTAGACTCTATTTTTAACATGGTCGATTTTAATACGTTGATTCAAGATGATATTCCACGAAGCGCTAAAACGTTTTACGAAAAAGATGAATCTGAAAAATACGCCATTAGTTTACCGTTCGATGATTTTAAAGTAGGGTTTCCCTCAGGGCTTTCAAAAGGACAGAATGTATATAATCTACTCTCAAAGTTAACCCTTCATGTGAGTGATATTGAAGATTTTAGTAAACTTCCTATTCCATTTTTTTGTGTGGCCACCAATGTGGAAACCGGTAAAGAAGTTTTATTAGACAAAGGGTATTTACCTAGAGCCATTACCGCAAGTGGAGCCTTGCCGTCTTTATTCTCACCAGTAATAATAAACGATACGGTCATGGTAGATGGCGGCGTGGTTAACAATTATCCAGTGGATGAGGTGCGAAATAAAGGAGCAGATATTGTAATTGGTGTCGATGTTCAAGACAGTTTAAAAAGCCGAAAAATGCTAAAATCGGCATTTGATGTATTGGTGCAAATAAACAATTATCGCACCATCGAAGATATGGCAGAGAAGAGAGAGCGGACGGATATTTATATAAACCCGAATATTAAAGACTTTTCGGTGGTTTCATTTAATGAGGGAAAAAAAATAATCGAATCAGGAGAGATTGAAGCCAATAGGCTAAGAGAACAATTAGATAGTGTAGCTTCTCGTCAAAAAACACATAAAAAGCAAAAGGTAGATTTCTTCAGTGAAAATTCCATTTTTATTCAATCGGTTAGTATTAGAGGTAACGAAAATTATACCCGTGCATATGTTTTAGGAAAACTAAAACTAAAGGTACCTGCAAAAATAAGCTATGACCGTTTTAATGAAGGGGTTAACAACCTATCGGCAACAGGCAATTTTCAAGATATAAATTATCGATTGGAGACTAATGAAGATAATACGTACGACCTTATTTTTAATTTACGGGAAAACGAATCTAAAATGTTAATGCGTTTAGGGGCCCATTATGACGATTTATACGGGACGGCTGCTTTAATGAACGTAACCCGAAAAAGAATATTTACCAATAACGATATTGCTTCATTAGATTTTGTGGTGGGTGATAACATTAGGTACGATTTCAACTATTATATTGACAAAGGATTTTACTGGAGCATTGGTTTAAATTCTCAGTATACTTTTTTTGATAAGGATGTAGACATTGATTTTCTTTCTCCTGAATTACCTCCAGAAGAAAATTCACAAATAAATAAATTAGAGCTCGAGTATAGTGATTTAACCAATCGTATATTTGTAGAAACACTTTTTAGAAGAAGTTTTTTATTAGGTGCCGGAATAGAACATAAATGGTTGCGATATCTTTCTGAAACTATAGGCATTGATGAAGAAGGTATTCCTCGAACTGTTTTTGAAAGCACAAACTATTTTAGCACCTACGGATATCTTCGTTACGATACGTTTAACAATAGCTTTTTTCCAAATGATGGGTTTTACTTCAACGGAGATTTTCATTTATATCTTTTTGGCGAGGGTAGAAACACAGGTTTCGATCAGTTTTCAATAGCTCAAGCAAAAGTTGGCTATGCACAGTCTTTTTCAAGCAAACTTTCGGCAGTGATTACCACAGAAGGTGGTTTTAAAATAGGAGATGATTCAACTCACTCGCTAGATTTTTTCCTAGGTGGCTATGGATATAGACCTATAAATAATATAAAACAATTTTATGGGTATGAAGGTTTAAGCCTCCGTGGCGATACCTATTTAAAATCTTCTTTGACGTTAGATTATGAAATTTTCAGAAAAAACCATATCAACATAGCAGTTAATATTGCTAATGTAGGCGACGATCTTTTAACCGATGGAAAATGGATAGACGGCATTGACTACAGTGGCTTCGCCTTAGGATATGGTATGGAAACCTTCTTAGGTCCCCTTGAAGTAAAATGGGCTTTTTCACCGGAACGGGATGAAAGCGAATGGCATATTGCTGCAGGGTTTAGGTTTTAGCATAACCTTAAAACGAAAACAGTGATTTTTTTCCGATATTTGTGTAGAAAATAAGCACATTATGCCATTCTATCATAAATTAGGTAAAATACCTCATAAAAGACATACGCAATTCCGTAAACCAGACGGTAGTTTATATTCTGAACAACTGTTCGGAACCATTGGTTTTGATGGTATGTCCACTAATAGTTATCACGAACATCGCCCTACTCAAGTTAAGGAAATTGAGAAACAATATAGCGTTGCACCTAAAATTGCGAAGCATAATAATATGCAGTCGTATAAGTTTAAGGGGTTTAATGTGCAACCCGAAAAAGATTACTTACAAAGCCGAAAAACAGTATTGACAAACAGCAATTGTAGTATTATCCTTGCTGCACCACAAGAATCGCAAAAAGATTATTTTTATAAAAATACAGATGCTGACGAGCTAATTTTTATTCATAAAGGCAGCGGAAAGCTACGAACGCATTTAGGGAATTTGGATTTTAAGTACGGGGATTACCTTATAGTGCCTCGCGGTATTATTTATAAAATAGATTTTGAAACTGAAGATAACCGCCTTTTTATTGTAGAATCTAGAAGGCCTATTTACACTCCAAAACGCTATAGAAACTGGTTTGGGCAATTATTAGAACACTCTCCTTATTGCGAACGCGACTTACGCAGACCGCAAGAATTGGAAACTCACGATGAAAAAGGCGACTTTTTAATAAAAATAAAAAAGCAGGATGATATTTTTGAAATGACCTACGCCACCCATCCGTTTGATGTGGTAGGCTACGATGGTTATAATTATCCGTATGCCTTTTCTATTCACGATTTTGAACCTATTACCGGACGTATTCACCAACCCCCACCAGTACACCAAACATTTGAAACCGATGCTTTTGTGGTATGTAGTTTTGTGCCGCGATTATATGATTATCACCCAGAGTCTATTCCGGCACCGTATAATCACAGTAATATTGATAGTGATGAGGTGTTGTATTATGTAGATGGTGATTTTATGAGCCGTAACGATATTGATGCAGGTTACATTTCATTACACCCGGCAGGAATACCTCATGGGCCACACCCAGGAGCGACTGAGCGTAGTATCGGCAAAGAAAAAACAGGCGAGTTGGCTGTGATGGTCGATACATTTAAACCGCTAAAGGTAACTGAAGACGCGTTAAAATTGGCCGATGGCACGTATTATCAATCTTGGTTAGAACATGACTAAAAAAACAAAATCTTTGAAAAAACTAGTTATTTCAGCACAAATGCGCGCTATGTGGTAATTCTCTATAATAAGTAGATTTATTATTATTCAGAAAAAACAATAACGCATTCATTAAAAACTAAACACAATGAGTAAAGACATAAAATCAGTAGATTACGGATTAGAGAAAATATTTGAGGGAGCACAAGATTTCCTTCCTCTATTAGGAACGGATTATGTAGAGTTTTACGTAGGAAACGCCAAACAAGCAGCTCATTTTTACAAAACTGCTTTTGGTTTTCAATCATACGCCTATAAAGGTTTAGAAACGGGAAGTAAAGACAGTGTTTCGTATGTGCTTAAACAAGATAAAATTCGTCTAGTACTTACAACACCTTTAAGTTCAAAAAATCCAATTAATGACCATATTGTTAAACATGGTGATGGTGTAAAAGTGGTGGCACTTTGGGTAGAAGATGCTCGAAAGTCTTTTGAAGAAACCACCAAACGCGGCGCTAAGCCATTTATGGAGCCAACCGTTGAAAAAGACGAACATGGCGAAGTGGTGCGGGCCGGAATTTATACCTATGGGGAAACCGTACATATGTTTGTAGAGCGTAAAAATTATAACGGAACTTTTATGCCAGGCTTTAGAGAGTGGAATCCAGATTACAATCCAGAACCAGTTGGTCTTAAATACATAGACCATATGGTTGGTAATGTAGGTTGGAATGAGATGAACACATGGGTAAAATGGTATGAAGATGTGATGGGTTTTGTAAACTTCCTTTCGTTTGACGATAAGCAAATTCACACCGAATATTCTGCCTTAATGAGTAAGGTGATGAGTAATGGGAATGGAAGAATTAAATTTCCTATAAACGAGCCTGCAGAAGGAAAGAAAAAATCACAAATAGAAGAATATTTAGATTTTTATGAAGGGTCAGGAGTACAGCACATCGCTGTTGCTACCGACGATATTATTACTACGGTTTCAAAATTAAGAGAGCGCGGTGTAGAATTTTTATCCATTCCTCCAGAAGAATATTACAATGCTGTACCTGCGCGGTTAAAAGAATTTGAGCATGAATTAAAAGAAGACATCGAAAAATTAATGAGTTTAGGGATTATGATCGATGCAGATGAAGAGGGGTATCTATTACAAATTTTCACAAAACCTGTAGAAGATAGACCAACTTTATTTTTTGAAATCATACAGCGTATGGGTGCTAGAGGATTTGGCGCCGGTAACTTTAAAGCGTTATTCGAGTCTATAGAACGCGAACAAGCATCAAGAGGAACCTTGTAAATAAATGTAACATATAATAAACTCCATCGTCTTAAAGATGGAGTTTATTTTTTTGGAATAAAACTTGTATAGATTCTTATACAAACTAAAACCCCAAATAATGAAATACCTATTTTCTCTTCTGTTTTTATGTACTTCTTTTGTGTTGCTTGCACAAGACAGGGCATATGGTGATGGCGAATGGTTCAAATTTCGGGTGCATTATGGTTTTGTTACTGCTGGTTATGCAACGCTTGAAGTTGATAATGCCAAATTGGAAGGTAGGGAAGTGTATCATGTAAAAGGAAAAGGAAAAACTGTAGGGCTTTCAAAAGTGTTTTTTAAGGTAGAAGATGATTATCAGTCTTATATAGATAAAGAAAAAGATATCCCATATCGATTTATTCGAAAAATAGACGAAGGAGGACATACCAAAGACATTCAGATAGATTTTGACCACTCAACAGGAATTGCACATATAAATAATAAAAAACACAAAAAAAAAGAGGTAGTTTCATTTCCTAAAAACGCACAGGATATGGTTTCAGCCTTTTACTACTTACGTAATAATTTAGATGCAAGTGGTATACAGAAAGGTGAAACAATAGACATGGATATGTTTTTTGATAAAGAAAACTATAAATTCCGTTTAAAATTTTTAGGCAGAGAAGTATTAGACACTAAATTTGGGAAAGTACCTTGTTTAATATTTAGACCATATGTACAAGCAGGTCGTGTGTTTAAAGAAAAAGAAAGCCTTACTGTTTGGGTAACAGATGACGATAACAAGATGCCTATGCTTATAAAAGCTGACTTGGCTGTAGGATCTTTAAAAGCATCGCTTTCAGAATTTAAAGGCCTCAAACATTCCTTTAAAATAATAATGGATTAACAGATTTCGGAAAACTTAAAAAAATAAACCCTATTTTATATAAGATATTTAAAAATTTTACGTTAACGAAACAAAAGGAATAAGGAAAAGAAATTAATTCTCATTAGAGCTATAGTATAGTTTTATGCTATTTGTGTTAAAATAAGTCTGTTAGCTTCTTTTTTTGAGGATTTACATTCAAAAAGACCTTTTTTTTCGTAATATTGAACCTAAACTTAAAACCTACTGCTCCTTCCCAAAGATAGCAGTATCGTAGAACCCCAATAAAGCTACAAAAAATTGAAGAAAATATTAGTAATGTGTTTGCCCGTTTTGCTTTTAATAGCTTGCGAATCTGGCAATAAAGATTTAGCCGAAGTTGTAGAAATTGAAAAGGCTCCTGAATTAATTAAAGAATACGGTTATATTTTAAATGATTATAATATTGTAAGAGATACAATACGTTCTGGCGATACCTTTGGAGGTATTTTGGATGCTCATGGAGTTTCACAGGATAAAATATTTAAAGTAGCTACTAAGTTTAAAGACAGTTTTGATGTACGCAAAATAGTAGTGGGTAAGCCATATGTGCTTCTTAACTCCAAAGATTCTTTAAATACCACACAAGTTTTTATTTACGAGAAAAATAAAGTAGACTATTCGGTAGTCGATTTTAGGGATAACTTATCAAGCTATACTGGCGAAAAACCAGTCACGTATGTTGAAAAGTCCGCAGGTGGAATTATTGAAAGTTCCTTGTCACAAACCATGGCAGATGCAGATTTAAGCCCGTATATGACCGATAAGCTGTCTAATATCTACGCTTGGACCGTTAACTTTTTTCACCTTCAAAAAGGAGATCGTTTTAAGGTTGTTTATACTGAAAAATTTATTAATGATACTATTCCTGCTGGTTTGGGCGAAATTAAAGCAGCGTATTTTGAGCACCGCGGCACACCATTGTATGCTTTTAATTACGAAACCAAATTGGATAGTACCACTGTGATGGATTATTATGACGAGCAGGCAGATAATCTACGCCGGGCATTTTTAAAAGCGCCGGTTCAGTTTAGTAGAATTTCTTCCCGTTATAACCTTAATAGAAGAATTGCTTATTATGGGTATAAATTACGCCCACATAAAGGGACTGATTTTGCTGCACCAGTAGGAACTCCAATTTTGGCAACAGCAGATGGTACTATTACAAAATCTGAATATCGTGGTGGAAATGGCAATTATGTAAAAATTCGTCATAACAGTACCTACGAAACCCAATACCTTCACATGAAGAAACGGAATGTCCGTGTGGGTAATTATGTGCGCCAAGGCGATGTAATTGGTTGGATTGGGATGACGGGTAACACAGGAGGACCTCACGTTTGCTACCGTTTTTGGAAAAATGGGAAGCAAGTAGATCCTTTTAAACAAGACTTGCCAATGTCCAAACCTTTAGAGGAAAAATATAAAGAAGATTATATTTCATTTATGACGCCTTTAAAGACTCAACTAGACTGTGTTGAATACTAATTTTTAACATTTTTTTAATTTGTTAAAAACCTGTTATTAACTAATTATCAGGTATTCAATTATTTACGATTTTCATTGTACTTTTATTTTAGAAAAATTTGTTAGCGTTTTCTTAACCTTTATACTTTAGAAAAGGAAAAAGGAGATGTATATTTGCAGAAATTTTTAAAAACAAACTTCATTACAATGAAAAAATTATTTTTATTTACTTTCCTTTTGATAGGCTTTGCTGCCTTTTCGCAAGGGACTATTTCGGGAAAAGTATTAGATGGAAATACAAACGAACCTCTTTTAGGGGCCAATGTTGTAGAAACAGGAGCCAATAATGGAACGACTACCGATTTTGACGGTAACTTCTCTTTGAAAGTTTCTGAAAATTCTGGTAGTGTTAACATTACTTATGTAGGGTATGAAACTCAAAATATTTCATATACATTAAGTAATGGTTCAGCCAATCTTAAAACAATCGTATTAATGCCTGATGACAATGCGTTATCTGAAGTTGTAATTACAGCTGCTGGGGTATTAGATATTGCAAAAGACAGAAAAACACCTGTTGCTGTTTCAACAATTGGAGCTGAACAAATTCAACAGAAGTTAGGATCTCAGGAATTTCCTGAAATTTTAAGCAACACTCCTTCTATCTATGCTACTAAGCAAGGAGGTGGATATGGAGATGCTCGTATTAATATTCGTGGTTTTGATACGCAAAACTCTGCTGTAATGATTAACGGGGTTCCTGTTAATGATATGGAAAACGGACAAGTGTATTGGAGTAACTGGGCTGGTTTGTCTGATGTTGCTTCGGCAATACAAGTACAACGTGGTTTGGGTTCTTCAAAACTAGCAATTTCTTCTGTTGGAGGTACTATTAACGTAATTACTAAATCTTCAGAAAGAAAAGAAGGTGGTTTCTTTTCAGGCGCTGTAGGTAATAATGATTACTTAAAGAATGTTGTGTCTTATTCAACTGGTTTAAGTGAAAACGGTTGGTCTGGATCATTCCTTTTCAGTAGAACTGCTGGAGATGGTTATATCAACGGAGGTAGTTTTGAAGGATACAACTATTTTGCTGCGATAGGGTATAAACCTAATGAAAATCACTCTTTAGAGTTTACAGTAACAGGAGCACCACAGTGGCACCACCAGCGTTCTAGAGGTATTGCAATAAGTGAATTACTAAAGTACGGTAACGACGGAGAGCCAAATAGAAAATATAACGATGAATGGGGATATAAAGATGGAAAGGAATATTCATTTAGAAGAAACTTCTATCACAAACCAGTATTAAACTTAACTTGGGACTGGGATATTACAGATGCAACGAAATTAACAACTACTACCTATGCTTCATTTGGCCGTGGTGGTGGAACCGGTGAAATTGGTGAGATAAATGGAATGAGACAATTTGCACTTCCTAGAACCGATAGAGGATTAATTCGTGTTGATGATATTGTTCGTTATAACAGTGGTGGTTTAGTATCAGACTTTAACGATCAAACAAGAGATCAAGTAGATGGCCTTTACCTAAATAATAGTGATAAAAACGATAATGCCGATAATACAAATGGTATTACCCGTAGAGCTTCTATTAACTCACACAACTGGTACGGTATATTAGCGAACCTAAACACTGAGCTAAATGAAAACCTAGTGTTAGACTTTGGTATTGATTTAAGAACCTACAAAGGTTTTCACTATAGAAGAGTGAACGATCGCTTAGGTGCTGATGCATATCAGCAAACAGATAATACAAACAATCCTTTAGGAGAGGGTGAAACAAATATTTTCTATGAAACCTATGATGCAGATCAGCCTTGGTGGGTGTTTGGAGATATTGATGATGAAGAAAAAATTGACTACTATAATACAGGTTTAGTTAATTGGGTAGGTGCATTTGGTCAATTAGAATATACTATTGGTGAGGATATAACAACTTTTGTACAAGGGTCTTTAGCAAACCAAGGATTTGCTCGTGAAGAATTTTTCGGGGAAACACCTCCAGAAAAAACAGATTATGAGAATATCTTAGGTGGAAATATTAAAGGTGGTGTTAACTGGAATATCGATGACAACCATAATGTTTTTGCTAATGGGGGTTACTACTCTAAACAACCTTTATTTGATGCTGTATATATAAACTTCGGAAATAACCTAAACCCAGATCTACAGAACGAAAAAATTGTAGGTATAGAGGCAGGATATGGTTACAGAAGCAGAAAATTAAGAGCAAATGTAAATGTATACAGAACAAGCTGGGCAGATAGATTTGAATCAGTTTCAGCTACCTTTAACCAAGGAGAAGAGAATGAGATAAGAGGTAATGCTAACATTACAGGTATTACTCAAGTACATATGGGTGTTGAAGCAGATTTCAGATATAAATTGACAAATTTTGTAACATTGAGAGGTATGCTTTCTGTGGCAGACTGGCAATATGAGGATGACGTAACTGCAGCTTATTTCGATAATGACCAAACTCCAATTATAGTTGATGGTGTACCACAAGTAGAAACATTAGAGTTGGATGGAGTAAAAGTAGGTGATGCTGCACAATTTACAACATCATTAGGTGCAGATGTAAATATCTTAGATAACTTAAGTGTAGATGCAAACTATAGATTTCACGATAATTTATATGCAGACTTCGATGCTACATCTGTAGGACCAGAAGGAGCGCTTAAATTACCATCTTATGGATTATTAGATGCAGGTTTGTCTTTTGACTTCCCCTTCGTTAACAATGAAAGAGTTGAATTTAGATTAAACATTAACAACGTTCTTGACGAAACATATATTTCAGAGTCTGATACAAATGTTTTTGCTGAAGCAGGAGATGATACATACGATGGTATCTCGACTTCTAACCGTGTATTCTTTGGATTTGGAAGAACATGGAATGCAAGTGTTCGTTTCAACTTCTAAGAAATATCTTTAAATTTTTTAAAACCGCTTCATCTATTTGAAGCGGTTTTTTTATGGAATAATCGCTACCTTTGGTACCCTAAATATATAACTATGTATACCACCCTTCAATTTGTTCATTCGTATTGGGCATACCTTGTTTTAGTAATTGTTGTTTTAGCTACAATAAACGCTCTAATAAGCTTTTTTTCTAATAAAGAATACTCTCCTAGAGATTTCAGGATTTCGTTGTTTGCGTTAATCGTTACACATATTCAGTTATTGATAGGTCTAATACTTTATTTCGTATCGCCATTAGGGTTACAATCATTGACAAGTAATGGCATGGGTACTGTTATGAAAGATTCTATGTTGCGTTTATATGCAGTAGAACATCCACTTGTTATGATCTTAACAGTCGTGTTTATTACTGTGGGATATTCAAAACATAAAAAGAAACTGGTTTCCAAACCAAAATTTAAAATGTTAGCTATATTTTATACCATCGCACTTATTTTAATGCTGAGTAGAATCCCTTGGGCACAATGGTTTTAAAAAAACAATAAAAAAAGCGCTGTAAAAGCGCTTTTTTTATTTTATTAAGTTAGAATGTTTATTCTGAAACTTCTTTAATTAAATAAACATACACGGGGAAGTGATCGCTATACCCACCGGTAAAACCACTTACAAAACTACGGTAGGGATATCCTTTATAGCGCCCTCTAGGATTTGCAAGGTAACTCTTGTTAAATACACCAGCTTTGTAAAACCGGTATGAAGAATAATCTTTCTTCAGTAATTCTGTGGATAGGATTATTTGATCAAATAAATTCCAGCTATCTCTCCATGCCAGAGTACCAATTCCTTTGTTGTACATTTCTTCCATAGGGTTATAGAGTTCTTTCAGCTTAACATCCTCTCTGTTTTCTTTAGCTTTTAAAACTTCTTTTACACTCGGGCTCGTGGGATCGTCGTTTAAATCACCCATGGTAATAATTTTGGCATATGGATCTTCGCTAAAAAGTGAATCGATAATCTGTTTGTTTAGTTTTGCAGCCTTTATTCGTTTGGGACGGCTCCTAGCCTCGCCACCGCTACGAGAGGGCCAGTGATTTACTATAAAGTGTAATTTTTCGCCATCGAGCATGCCGCTTACCAAAAGTTGATCCCGAGTATATACGCGTCTAGTACGGTCGTTATTATCATATATTAAAAGTGGGTGTGCTTTATAATTAGTTGGTATAAATAGTCTTTTTTGGTATAAAAGCGCCACGTCAATCCCACGCCTGTCTGGAGAGTCAAACTGAATAATACCGTAATCTTTGTTTAAGAGCGGCTCTTGATTTACAAGGTCTTCGAGCACTTTCCTGTTTTCAATCTCAGAAACACCTATTATAGCAGGACTAGTACCTGTTACATCCTCTCCAATTTCTGAAATAACTTTAGCCATATTGGCAAGTTTTTGTTTATATACACCTTCTCGTAAGTTTTCTCCCATCTCCATCATCGGGCTAGCCTCATCATTTCGTGTAGTATCATCTTCCGTATCGTAGAGATTTTCTAAGTTATAAAAGGCAATTGTATTAACCTTATAATTTTTTTCTTCTTGCGCATATAGGACTATAAAACATATGTTGAATATAAGTAAAAAACTGTATCTAAATTTCATATTTATAGAGTGTTATGTTTGTGTAAAGTTCTTACAAATTGGAATTCAAAAATAACTATTTCAATTAAAAAATGTAGTTTTACTCTCTTTAGTAATAATAATTTAATCTTTTAAAACAACTAACTACAAGATGAAACAGTTCATTTTAACTTTATGGATTGGGTTGTTGGGAACTTTATCTTTAGTCGCCCAAGACACAATTGTAAAGGGAAGGATTGTAGATACTAATTCTAGTGAGCCGATACCGGACGTTGAAATAAGTATACAATCTAGCAATTTCAGTACTGAAACCTCTGCTGAAGGTACTTTCGGTTTTACAACAAGTGATTTGCCACAAGGAGAACAGGTCCTTTTGGTAGTTAAGCCCGGTTATATAAGCCAACGTATTCCAATTATTATTCAAAATGGAAAAACTATTAACCTTGATCCAATTTTATTAGAGGTTGACCTAACTGAAGTGGAAGCTCAGATAGGTGTTATTAGTCTTTCAGATAATGAGTTGGATCAAGACGATGGTACTTCTTTTAATATTTCAGGGCTTTTGCAAGCATCAAGGGATGTGTTTCTTAATGCCGCCGCTTTCGATTTTAGTGCTACTTTTTTCCGTCCAAGAGGATTAGACAATGAAAATGGGAAAGTATTAATTAACGGTATTGAAATGAACAAGCAATACAATGGTCGTCCACAATGGAGTAATTGGGGCGGATTAAATGATGCACAACGAAACCGAGAGTTTTCAATGGGATTGAGTCCTAATGATTATACATTCGGGGGCATTGCCGGTACTACTAATATCGTTATGCGTGCTTCCCAATATAGAGAAGGAGGACGAATTTCATATGCTATGGCAAATCGTAGTTATACTGGTCGCGTTATGGGGTCGTATAATAGTGGTCTGTTAAACAATGGTTGGGCTTACTCGGTATTGGTTTCTAGACGTTTTGGTAATGAAGGATATATAGATGGTACATTATATGATGCTAACTCCATATTTGCTGCAGTAGAAAAACAATTGAGCGATGATCATAGTTTAAATTTTTCAGGTTTTTATACACCAAATAGAAGAGGAAAATCTACGGCTATTACTCAAGAAATGAAAGACCTAAAAGATAGAAGATACAACCCAAACTGGGGCTATCAAGATGGAGATAAACGTAATAGTCGCGTTCGGGAAATTGAAGAACCAGTCATAATGTTAAACCATTACTGGAATATTTCAGATAAAACTACACTTAATACTAACCTTGGCTACCAATTTGGAAAAATGGGAAATACTCGTATAGACAATGGGGGTACAAGATTGATAAATATTGACGGAGAAGAGGCCTATATTGGTGGTGCGCGTAATCCTTTGGGGAATTACTACCAGCGTTTACCGAGTTATTTTTTGCAAGATGACGACCCGACAACTGCTGATTATCGAAATGCATATTTGGCCGAACAGGAGTTTATAAATGACGGTCAATTAGATTGGGAATCCTTATATAGAGCCAATGCTATTGTACGGGCAGAAGGAGGAAACTCAATTTATGCTATACAAAAAGATAGGACAGATGACACCCAGTTTACAGTAAACTCAATTTTAAATACCAGTTTTGCTGAAAACATCCTTTTTACTGGTAGCATCAATTACCGAAATTTAAAAAGTGAAAATTTTGCTGAACTAAAAGACTTATTGGGAGGTACAGGTTATTTAGATGTAGATTTCTTTGCTGGCGAAGAAGCCCAAAACCAACAAATAAGTGTAGGCGATATAGCGCAGAGTGACTTGCAAAACCGAAATCGTATTGTAAAAGAAGGTGATCGTTACAAGTATAATTACGATGTCAATGCCGATGTACTTACAGGGTTTGCCCAAGCTCAATTTAAATACAACAAAGTAGATTTTTATACAGGTGCCGAAGTTTCATCAACTAATTACCAACGTAATGGATTGTATGAAAACGGAAATTACCCAGGTAGCAGATCGTTAGGAAAAAGCGAAAAAGTAAGCTTTACTAATTTTAAAGTAAAAGGAGGGGCAACTTATAAAGTAACAGGCCGTCATTTAGTTGACTTTAATGCTGGTTACTTGACAAAAGCCCCAAGCATTCGCAACACTTTTAGCAATGCACGTCAAAATAACGATGTAGTTATTGGCTTGGAAGATGAGAAAATTACAAGTGCCGACCTTAGCTACATTTTCCGTTCACCCATAGTAAAAGCGAGATTGACGGGGTTCTATGCAAATATTAAAGACGCAACAGATATAGGGTTCTACTTTACTGAAAACCTAACGGGTCTTGGTTACGATGAAGGCGCTTTTGTACAAGAAGTAATTACGGGTGCTGAAAAAAGACATTTAGGAGCCGAATTAGGTATTGAGGCCCAAGTAACACCTACAATTAAGTTAAAAGCTGCGGCATCGGTTGGACAATACATTTATAATAATAATCCTAATTTGTATTTAACAAGTGATGATTTTGAAGGTCCATTAACCTTTGGTGATGGTACAACTAACCTAAAGAACTATCACATTGCTGGAGGACCTGAAAGAGCTTATCAAATAGGGTTTGAATACCGCGACCCTAATTTTTGGTGGGTTGGTGCGACGACCAATTATTTCAGTAATGCATATATTGACGTAAATAATTTAGCGCGTTCTGCCAATTTCAGTACGGATTTTGATGGGCAACCTTATTCAAATTACGATCCTGAAGTTGCAAAGGATCTCCTTAAACAAGAAGAATTTGGAGATTACTTTTTGGTAAACGCAGTAGGTGGAAAATCTTGGAAAATAGATGACTACTATGTAGGTTTCTTTGCTGTAATTAATAATATTTTGAATCAAGAATATGTAACAGGCGGTTTTGAACAAGGGAGAAAAACCACGTATACAGATTTACAAGAAGACCAATCTCGAGCAAACGGTGCTATTTTTGGCCCCCGTTATTTCTTTGGATACGGAACATCTTATTACCTAAACTTTTACTTACGCTTTTAACTAAAACCGAATAAAATAAACACCTATATAAAATGAAAACTTTTAACTTTTATAAACTGATAACCTTGTTCTTACTGGTAGTAGTAGCTACTTCCTGTGTTAAGGACGACGATTATGATGTGCCAGACACGAATGTCGAAGCTGCAAACATCACAGGCTCGATCATTACCATTGGAGCATTGAACGATGCCTTGTTACAGGAAATGAATGCCAACGGAAATTCAACGTTAACCTTTACTGAAACAGACACATACGTTTCAGGATATGTAATATCGAGTGATGAAGCCGGTAACTTTTTTGAAGAAATAATAATACAAGATAAAGCTTCAAGCCCACTTAGAGGTGTAAAAGTACTTGTTGATGTGAACCCTTTATTTACAACCTATGAGTTTGGCAGAAAAATTTTCGTAAAACTGGATGGCCTTACGGTAGGGATGGACAGCGGTGTGTTAACTTTAGGAGTTCGTGATGGGGTTGAAGTAGGACAAATTTCAGAATCTCAAATCGGTGAATTTTTAATACGAGATGCCGAAGTTGCCGAAATTACTCCGCTACCTATAAACATTGCAGACTTTACCCTAGATAAAACAAACTTGTATGTTCAATTAAATAATGTACAATTTAACAGGAGCGAAGTATTGGGCGATAATAGAAAAACATTTGCAGGAGAACCAAGCGATAGCTTTGATGGAGAACGAATTCTAGAAAGCTGTGGAACTGGTAACACAACCATATTCAGCACGAGTACATTTGCAGATTTTAAATCATTGTTGCTACCTACTGGGCAAGGAACTATATCTGGTATTCTTACGCGTAATTTTTCTGGAAATGAATTTAATATAGTGGTAAACGACCCTTCCACTATTAACTTTGATAGCGAACGCTGCGACCCTGAATTCTTTGTGTGTACTACCCCAAGTGGTGGTGGGGCACCATTCTTTAATGTAAATTTTGAAGAATTTGATGCCATTGAGGAGTTTGTAGATGCAGGTTGGACCAATGTAAACGTAAATGGTGGTAGTACCGTATGGCAAATAGGAAACTTCGACGATAGTAACTATGCACAAATATCTGGTTTCAGCTCTGGAGAAGATGATATAGAAACTTGGTTGGTAACACCAGAAATTGATATGGACAGTACCTCTGGTGAAGAATTAAGCTTTGAGGTTCAAGCTAGTTTTGACAATGGCACTATTTTAAGTGTATTGTTTTCTACAAACTTTACAGGTGATGTTACCACGGCAGATTGGCAATATTTAGATGCCAATATTCCAACGGGTCCAACAGATGGTTTTGGAGACTTCCAACCCGTTGGTCCAATTAACGTTTCTTGTATTGACGGTCCTATTCATATTGCATTTTTGTATGAAGGTTCAGACCCTAATGCAACCACTCGTTATCACGTAGATAATATTAAGGTTACAGGAAACTAAAACAGTTAACCTTATAAAAGATTATAAAGGGCTTCATTTGGAGCCCTTTTTTTATCTGAAGATTTTCCCTCCCTTTTCCTTACAGTCCGTTAAATGATTATAAATACAAAATTCTGAAGCAAAACCTTTTGTATCTTTGTTACAGAACTAATTATATGATTGAACAAACCACAATAGAATACGAAAAAACCATACTTATTGGTTTAATAACACAATATCAAGACGAAGATAAGTCTACCGAATACTTGGACGAATTAGAGTTTTTGGCATACACGGCTGGAGGTGAAGTATCAAAACGCTTTACGCAAAAAATGGATTCGCCAAATCCTAAAACTTTTATCGGGAGTGGTAAAATGGAGCAAGTACGTGAATTTGTTGAAGAAAACGATATTGGTACTGCCATTTTTGATGACGAATTATCTCCTGCACAACAAAAAAACATAGAAAAGATATTACGGTGTAAAATTATAGACCGAACAAATCTTATTCTCGATATTTTCGCACAACGTGCCAAAACCAGCTATGCCCGTACGCAAGTGGAATTGGCTCAATATGAATATTTATTGCCTCGATTGGCTGGTATGTGGACGCACTTAGAGCGTCAGCGTGGGGGTATTGGAATGCGCGGGCCTGGTGAAACCGAAATTGAAACCGACCGTCGTATTGTAAGAGACCGTATTACACTTTTAAAGAAAAAGTTGGAGAAGATTGACAAGCAAATGGAAGTGCAACGTGGAAATCGTGGTTCATTAGTACGTGTGGCTTTGGTAGGATATACGAATGTTGGTAAATCTACTTTAATGAACAGCATTAGTAAAAGTAAAGTATTTGCCGAAAACAAACTTTTTGCAACACTTGATACAACCGTTAGAAAAGTAGTAATTGGCAACCTTCCATTTCTATTAACCGATACCGTTGGATTTATAAGAAAACTACCTACCCAATTGGTAGAATCGTTTAAAAGTACCTTGGATGAAGTTCGGGAAGCAGATTTATTGTTGCACGTAGTCGATATTTCGCATCCTTCTTTTGAAGATCATATTGCTTCGGTAAACAAAGTATTAGACGAAATTGAAAGTGCCGATAAACCCGTGATAATGGTTTTTAATAAAATTGACCAATACCAACCGGAAGTAATTGAAGAAGACGATCTGGTTACTGAAAAAACAACAGCGCATAACACTTTAAAAGATTGGAAACAGACTTGGATGAACCGTGAAGAAAACGCTATTTTCATTTCAGCATTGAATAAAGATAATTTTGAAGAGTTTAGGAAGTTGGTGTATGAAAAAGTAAGGGATATTCACGTTACACGTTTTCCCTATAATAATTTTTTGTATCCAGAGAAGTATCTGTATGAAGAAGAATAAAAAAAACCGGCAAATTCAATTTGCCGGTTTTTTTTATGATTATTTCAGTAGTTATTAAAACTTATAACCAACACCTATACCAAGAGTTTCACGTATTTGAAAAGCTTGCACGGCATTATCATCATAAATAGCCTGGAAGGTAGCATTGGCCGTAATCCAGTCGTTTACTTTCAATACTAGGTTCATGGTGTAATCTAGATCAACATTTTGAGGGTCTTCTAAGTAATTAGAGTAAAGCCCCAAAATATTTTCCATAGATACGTTTTCCATTAAATCTACTTTATAATAAGCATTTATCGAGGCACCAAATTCAAAACGAGTAGTTTCGTTCGCATCAACACCAAAATAACCCCC
Organism: uncultured Marixanthomonas sp.; assembly: GCF_963974425.1. Classification (NCBI taxonomy): domain Bacteria; kingdom Pseudomonadati; phylum Bacteroidota; class Flavobacteriia; order Flavobacteriales; family Flavobacteriaceae; genus Marixanthomonas; species uncultured Marixanthomonas sp. The sequence goes on along the minus strand of NZ_CAXBCK010000008.1, from coordinate 58,423 downwards.
TGCATCGTTAAACTCATCTGCTAATGCTGGATCAACAGTTGTAAATTTTTCGTTTACAAAAATTAAACGGGCTGTTGCTGGGGCTATATTTACTTTAAAGTTGTCGCTTTTTTTCCAAAGCATGCCAGGTCCAAATTGGAGATAACCAGGAGACATAAAACGAGTTGTTTCAGTACGAATTTCATTACCATCAGCATCTTCGCCAAACTCGTATCCTTTTGCAAATTGAGTTTTAAAGTTCACAAAGAAAGAGTAATACCAATTACTTTCTTGTATTTGACGGCCTAAAATAGAATTCAACTCTAATCGGTCGTTCGTTTTTCTGGAAAAATCATTGTCTTTTGTTTTTGTAATTCCATAATCTGCAAGAATACGGTTGTCCCACGTTAACTTTCCTTGTCTGTAGTTAAAATCGTAGGTAAAATTAAGGTTTGCAGCATAGTTGGATGTTCCACCACCGGTCCATTCGTCGTTAAAGGCTGATTGGTTAAAAATTAAAGAAACATTCCCAGCACGGGTCCATCCGTCTTTAGGTTCTTCATCTTGCGCCATTGCAATAAATGGGGAAATAAATAATACTAATAAAAATAATCTTTTCATAATAAGGTTTGTTTTTTCACAAATTTAAATGATAAAGGTTCTATTGAAAGAACAGAATTTCTTAAAATTTCTGAATTCAAGCCAAGAAAAGGTGTTATTTCTTTCTTTTAAACAAGGGAACCGAAGAACAGGCTTCACCATACATCACGCTTTTAGCTACTTCTTGAAGTCTTTGTGCAAGAAGTACATAAGCATTTTCAGGGATTGGTTTGTTGGCGCAGCCTTTAATGATAACCGGTTTATCTTTATATTCTGAAACGTCTAATGAATGTAAAATTTCAGAATATAAAATACTTTCAAGTGTTTCTGAAGTACCAACTACCGTTTTTTTAGCATATGGCGCTAACTGAAGCGAAAGAAACATATATGCCCAACCGGGTATGATAGCATCGGTAGAGCAATATAGATTAACAAAACAGGCTTCATATTGCGACCAATCGTACTCTTTTATTTCCTTTCTGAAATCTTTTTCACGCAACACAATACCTTCCAGTAACCATTGCGAGATATCAACGGAAACCCGCTTTCCTTCTGGATAAAAATCTTCCAAATTAAAGGTGATAAGTTTACTGTTCGCTACGCGGTTTATAATTTCTTCTTGCATAAAGGTTTGTTGTTAATCCCGGCGTTTCGGTACAATTTTAATTATGTTGCGTTGCAACGTAATTAAAATCACTCAACCGCCTCAGTTCTTTTCATAAGTAAGGTGGTTGAGTGATTTTTAAACAACGCAGTTGTCTCAAAAATAGTATAGAAACCACCGATTCACTACTTACAGCATCCCCAATTCCAGCTTTGCTTCTTCGCTCATTAATTCTTGACTCCACGGTGGGTCGAAGGTGATTTCTACTTCGGCATCTTTTACCATCTTAATAGATTTCACTTTGTCTTCAACTTCTTGAGGTAAAGATTCTGCTACGGGGCAGTTGGGAGTCGTTAACGTCATTAAGATTTTTACTTCGTGGTCTTCATTAACGAAAACATCGTAGATTAATCCCAATTCGTATACATCTACAGGGATTTCGGGATCGTAAATAGTTTTAATCACTTTTACGATTTTATCACCCAATTCGGTTGTGTTTATAGTTTCAGCGCTCATAATTTTAATTTTTTAGTTGTGCTTGGTAGGCCACGGCATACAATTTTAATTGCTTTACCATAGAAACCAAACCATTTGCACGGGTAGGAGATAAATGTTCTTTTAGGCCAATCTCGTCAATAAACTGTGTGTCTGCTTCAATGATATCTTCTGGCTTTTGATTTGAAAAAGCTCGGATTAATATAGCAATAATGCCTTTTGTGATAATGGCATCACTATCTGCAGTGAAGACTACTTTGTCATCTTTTACTTCGGCATTTAGCCAAACACGAGACTGACAACCTTTAATTAGCTTATCTTCAGTTTTAAGTTCCTCATCAATTAATGGTAACGATTTTCCCAACTCTATCATATATTCATAGCGTTCCATCCAATCATCGAACATGGAAAACTCGTCAATTAAATCGTTTTGTATCTCTTGTATGGTCATTAATTTTCTTCTTTGTCTTTTGTTGCGGTTATCAGGACACTTTGGTCGCTTTTTGCATATAAAGTTAACACGTTATCTTGAATACGGTAACCGCCTACTTTATTCATAGTTTCTAAAAACTTGTCTTCAACTTGCATCGCATCCTCTCCACACATTTTTTTAGTGGCTGCCAATTCACCTAAAGTCAAAGTATTGTTGGTAATTGTGTAATCACCAAAGTAATTGTTGCAGCCAGCATTTCCGGAAACTCTGCTACTAAGAGCCGCAAAAGTAATGGTTGGCTTAGTTGCAGACATAGAAGTGCCTTCAACATTCGTTACAGTGTAATCTCCAGATAATTGTACATTTCCAGCAACATCGATTACTCTTTTTGTTTCGTCACAACTTGTAAAAACAAGGGCGAATACTAATAGGCTAAGCGTAGCAAGTGATTTCATAAGTTCTACTGTTTAAGTTAACATCGTTTTTGCTTTCTTCACGGCTTTAACGAGTGCATCAACTTCTTCCTTTGTATTATAAAAAGCGAAAGAAGCACGAACCGTACCGGGTATCTTATAATAATCCATTATGGGTTGTGCACAATGATGACCCGTACGAACCGCTATGCCTAATTTATCAACAATAGTACCAATATCGTATGGATGAATTCCTTCAATATTGAACGAAATAACCGATGTTTTAGCAACACCTGTTCCGTATATTTTTAACCCTTCTATCGCTGTTAATTGCTCGGTGGCATAGGTCAATAATTCATGTTCGTGTGCATCAATTTCATCAAAACCGATACTGTTAAGGTAATCAATTGCAGCACCAAAAGCAATACCGCCTGCAATATTAGGCGTGCCAGCTTCAAATTTATGTGGTAGACCGGCATACGTCGTTTTTGCAAAAGTTACTTCGGCAATCATCTCACCACCCCCTTGATATGGAGGTAATTTATTGAGCCATTCTTCTTTTCCGTAGAGCATTCCTACACCTGTGGGACCACACATTTTATGGGCCGACGTTACATAGAAGTCAACATCGAGTGCTTGTAAATCGGGTTTAATGTGCGAACAAGATTGGGCTCCATCTACTAAAACCGCAGCATCGACATTGTGTGCCATTTCAATAATTTCAGCAATTGGATTGATGGTTCCTAATGCATTCGAAATATGATTTACAAAAACCAACTTTGTATGTTCTGAGAGCAATTTTTCGTATTCTGAAAGAACTAAAACGCCCTTTTCATCAATAGGAATTACTTTTAATTCGGCTCCCGTACGTTCACAAAGCATTTGCCAAGGAACGATATTAGAATGATGTTCTAAAGCCGAAACAATAATCTCATCGCCTTTTTTCAGAAATTCATTGAAGCCATTCGCTATCATATTAATACCATGAGTGGTACCCGCGGTTAAAATAACTTCGTGCGAATGTTGTATATTGAAATGTTCTTGAATTTTTTTCCGAGCACCTTCATACGCATCGGTTGCCTCTTGAGACAACGTATGCACCCCACGATGAATGTTTGCATTGTAATTTGAATAGTAATCTACAATACAGTCAATCACCGCTTGTGGTTTTTGAGCCGTAGCTGCATTATCTAAATATACAAGGGGTTTGCCATTTACTTCACGTTGAAGAATGGGAAAGTCTTTTCTAATTTCCTGAACGTTAAAGGCCATGGAAAATTTTATTTAAGGAGTGATTACAATTGAAAACCCAGACTAACGCCAATTTTTTTGGCAATTAGTTTATTGATACGTTGTTTCAATTCGGGAATTTTCACACTTTCAAGTACACTGTTTGCAAAAGCATACATTAATAATGCACGAGCTTCTTTTTTAGCAATACCACGAGAACGCATATAGAATAAAGCGTCTTCATCTAATTGACCAATGGTACAACCGTGTGTGCATTTTACATCGTCTGCAAAAATTTCTAATTGAGGTTTAGAGTTGATGGTGGCACCATCGTCCACTAATATGTTGTTGTTTTTTTGAAATGCATCAATCTTTTGAGCTACTTTATCAACCAATACTTTACCATTAAAAACCCCAGTTGATTTATCCGCATAAATACCCTTATAGTCTTGGTGACTTTCACAGTTTGGTGCTGTGTGGTGCACTAAGGTATTGTGATCTACATGTTGTTTATCCTCAATAATAGTAATACCATTAAGTGTAGAATCACAACGCTCTCCAAATTGATAAAAATGAAGGTTGTTACGAGTTAATTTTCCACCAAATGAAAAGGTATGTACTCGGCAGTTGCTTTCTCGTTGTTGCGAAACGTATGTATTATCAATTAAAGAAGCTGTAGTATTGTCGGTTTGTATCTTATAGTAATCTACATATGCACGCTTTTCTGCGAATATTTCAGTAACACTATTGGTAAATACAGCATTTTCTGAAAGACTTTGATGGCGCTCAATAATCTGAACGTGTGCATTTTCACCAACTACTACTAAATTACGAGGCTGCAACATAGCTGCCGCTTCATTTCCGGTTGAGAAGTTGATGATCTCAATAGGTTTTTCAACCTCCTTATTTTTCGGAATGTGAATATAAGCTCCTTCTTTGGCAAAAGCAGTATTCAAAGAAGTAAGACTATCTTTTTCTGCTATTTTATTGAAATATGCTTCGATTACCGGTTGGTACTTCGATTTGTTCAAAGCAGAAGATAGCAGGCAAACATCGATAGAATCGTGTGTAGTTTCAGATAAAAATGAACTGTAAACACCGTCTATAAAAACGATTTTATAGGTATCGATGTCGTGCAGAAAGTATTTTTTAACATCCTTAAATTCAATATGTTTTTCCTGTTGCTTCGGGAAAATACTGTAATCGGTTTTTTCAACTGATTTTAAAGAAGTGTATTTCCAAGCTTCTTCCTTTTTGGAAGGGAAACCTTGTTCTTCAAAAACTTTCATGGCTTTATTGCGAAGATCGTGTATAGGAGAGTCGGGCTCCAAGTGATCTTCAAAAGCGATGTATGATGAAACTAATTTATCTTTTAAACTCATTTTTATCTTTGTTTAAGATTTATGGAAAACTTGCTCATTGCCCCTCCAAGAGGGAATAGGCTTGTTTAAACCAATTCTTCTTTAATCCAATCGTAGCCTCGTTCTTCAAGCTCATATGCTAATTCTTTACCACCAGATTTTACTATTTTTCCGCCCATTAGTACGTGTACATAATCCGGAACTATATGGTTTAGCAAACGTTGGTAGTGCGTAATTACAATAACAGCGTTGTCCTTGCTTTTTAGTTTGTTAACTCCGTCAGCTACAATTTTCAAGGCGTCAATATCCAAACCAGAGTCTGTTTCGTCTAAGATGGCTAATTTTGGTTCCATCATAGCTAATTGAAAAATCTCGTTTCGTTTTTTCTCACCTCCAGAAAAACCTTCATTTAAGGAACGAGACAGAAATTTTCGGTCAATCTCTAGCATGTCTGCCTTTTCCTTTATTCTTTTCAACATTTCGCTGGCTGGCATATCTTCTAAGCCTTTAGCTTTACGGGTTTCGTTTATAGCCGTTTTTATAAAGTTGGTTACTGTAACACCAGGAATTTCAATAGGGTATTGGAATGATAAGAACAAGCCTTTATGAGCACGTTCTTCGGGATCCAGTTCAGATATTTCAGCGCCTTCGAAGACAATTTCGCCTTGTTGAAGCTCAAACTCTTCTTTTCCAGCAATAACCGAAGCCAAGGTGCTTTTACCAGAACCATTTGGCCCCATAATAGCGTGTACTTCACCAGCTTTTACTTCTAAATTAATGCCTTTTAAAATATCTTTTCCTTCAATACCTGCGTGCAGGTTTTTTATATGTAGCATAATTAACTTTTCTTTTCTTCTAATTTTATATCGTTTTTAGCGGGTTTATCGCTAACATGTAAAATATCTTTTATGGTAATCACTTCTTCCCAAACCTCTTCGTTTTCAGCTTTTGGATTTGGTTTTACTTCCCCAGTAACAATTACTGGAACCATATCATAAGCGTCTTTTTTTATTTTGGAAACCTTATCGGCCAATTCTTGGCTTTTATCGTCTATAGTAACCCCATAAATAAATGTGTTTCCTTTTAAAACTGCTGCATCGTCGGTGTAAATAAATTCGCCTCTGTAAGTCTTTACGGACTCGTCGGTTGCCGAAGCGACTTTTTCTTCAGGCTGTTCTTCAGTTTCTTTTTTTGTATCGTTACAAGAAATCACTGTGGCTGAAAGTAATAGCAGCAAAAATGTTTTTTTCATGGTACTATATTTTGGGTTTTTATTTTTCAGAAAAAATTAACCTACAGATCCTTCCAATGAAATTTCTAATAGTTTTTGCGCTTCAACGGCAAATTCCATAGGTAGTTTATTTAAAACTTCTTTACTGAAACCGTTTACAATTAATGCGATTGCTTTTTCAGTGTCTATACCACGTTGATTACAATAAAAAATTTGGTCCTCACCAATTTTACTTGTTGTTGCCTCGTGCTCTACTTGAGCTGTTTTACTTTTAGCTTCAATGTAAGGGAAGGTGTGCGCTCCACACTCATTACCCATTAGCAACGAATCACACTGAGAAAAATTACCGGCTCGGCTATTTATCTGTACTAATCCGCGATAACTGTTTTGCGATTTACCAGCCGAAATACCTTTTGAAATAATGGTGCTTTTTGTGTTCTTTCCTAAGTGAATCATTTTAGTACCGGTATCAGCCTGCTGAAAGTTGTTAGTAACGGCAATTGAATAAAACTCTCCAATAGAGTTATCGCCTTTTAATATACAACTAGGATATTTCCAAGTTACGGCACTTCCAGTTTCTACTTGCGTCCAAGAAATTTTTGCGTTCTTTTCACAAATTCCTCTTTTTGTCACAAAGTTGAATACTCCGCCCTTTCCATCTTTACTTCCTGGAAACCAATTTTGAACAGTAGAATATTTAATCTCAGCGCCGTCCAAAGCAACCAACTCTACAACTGCAGCGTGTAATTGATTTTCGTCACGCATAGGTGCCGTACAGCCTTCTAAATAACTTACGTAACTGTCTTCATCGGCAACTACTAACGTACGCTCAAATTGTCCTGTTCCGGCCTGGTTAATTCGAAAATAGGTTGAAAGTTCCATTGGGCATCGTACACCTTTTGGAATGTAACAGAATGATCCATCACTAAACACCGCGCTATTTAAAGCTGCGTAAAAGTTGTCTTTCTGCGGAACTACAGAACCTAAGTACTTTTTAACAAGTTCTGGATGCTCTTTAATTGCTTCGGAAATAGAGCAGAAAATAATCCCCTTCTTTGCCAAAGTATCTTTAAAAGTTGTAGTTACTGAAACGGAATCCATTACAATATCTACAGCAACACCTGCTAATTTTTTTTGCTCATCTAGTGAAATACCTAGCTTATTGAAGGTTTCCAATAATTCTGGATCTACTTCGTCAATACTGTCGTATTTCGGTTTTTTGTTAGGAGCTGAATAATATGATATGTTTTGAAAATCTGGTTTGTTGTAATGAACGTTTGCCCATTCAGGTTCAATCATTTCTTTCCAATAACGAAAAGATTCTAAACGCCATTCGGTCATCCATTCGGGCTCTTCTTTCTTTTTTGAAATAGCACGAACAATGTCCTCGTTTAAGCCAACAGGGAACGTGTCAGATTCTATATCAGTATAAAATCCGTATTCGTACTCTTTTGTTTCGAGTTCTTTCTTTAAATCGTCTTCAGTAAACTTAGCCATTGTAGCTTTTATTTTTTTATTCTTCTTTACTAGACCTATTTCAGATGTAAAGCAAAGTAAAATTTTTATTCAAATTAATTAGAGCGAAAAACTTTCGCCACAACCACAGGTGCGGTTTGCATTGGGATTGTTGAAAACAAAGCCTTTGCCGTTTAATCCACCGCTGTATTCTAACGTGGTTCCTACTAGATAGAGAAAACTTTTTTTATCGATAGCGATTTTCACCGATTCATCTTCAAAAAGTTTATCGTTTTCCCCGATTTTGTCATCAAACTTAAGATCGTAGGACAAACCAGAGCAACCTCCGCTTTTTACACCTACTCTTACAAAATCGTTTATTATATTGAAGCCCTCTTCAGACATCAATTGTTCTAGTTTTGATTTCGCATTTTCACTAACTTTTATCATAAGATAAATTTGTTCTTATTAGACTGCAAATATACGGTAAATACAGATGGTAGCCATAGTTAGGGGGCAATTTAAACTTATGGCGTTATAGTTTTAAATAATAATTAACAAATTGGGGCGTAAAGACTTAAAATTGAACGAGGATTATGGATTTTTTCTCTAAAAAATCTAAGGTTTTTGAAAGTCTGGGTTGTTTATAAAACTTTCATCAGATAAAGAAAGTAAAAAAGCTTTAAGGTCTTGTTTGTCTTGTTTGGTAAGTTGTACGCCACCGTCGCCTACGGCCTTCATAAGTGGGTCTATGGTTTCAGAATAGACTAAGCCCTCGCTATAATGATCTATTACTTCTTCTAGAGTCTCAAAACGGCCATCGTGCATATATGGGGCTGTATAGGCCAAATTACGCAAGGAAGGGGTTTTAAAGAGACCAAACTCCCTTGGATCACCGGTGGCAGCACCGCGACCAAGATCGTCAAAGATTTCGTCTAAGCCATTATTGTGAAAATCGTTGTCTGTCCAAAGTAGGTCGTTGGGGGGTGTGCCGTGACAGTGAAAACAATCGCCTCGTTCTTCATCAACATAGACTTCCAGACCATTCTGTTCGGCTTCCGTTAGTTCTATTTCACCACGTAAAAATTGATCGTATCTTGAATTTCCTGAAATAAGGGTGCGTACAAACTGGGCAATTGCTTTAGAGACTAAAGTGGAGTCTATAGTAGTGGTGCCAAATGCTTTTGAAAAAAGTTCTGGGTACGCTGATGTTGATTGTATATTCGAGATGGCATTTGGCCACGTGTTATGCATTTCCACAGGGTCTATAACAGGTTCTAAAGCTTGTTTTTCTATAGAATTAACACGGCCGTCCCAAAAAAAGTTTTCTTTATAATTCCACGCTAAGTTAAATAAAGGCATAGAATTTCTTCTCCCTTCTATGCCATCAATCCCTGGGCTAAATTGCCTTGAATCTGAAAAAGCTTCCTCTGGTGCATGACAACCAGCACACGCTAAGGTGTTATCTCCAGAGAGAATGGGGTCAAAAAATAATTTTTTACCTAAAGCAACCCCTTCGACGGTTTGAGGGTTATCTTCAGGAATTACCGGCGATGATATTGTTTGCTGAAATAACACCGGTACTTTCAAGTCCAAAGGAGTTGGTTCGTAGCCTTCTTCTTCAGGATTGCTACCTTTATCACTTGAACATGAGGCTATAAAAAGACAGCATGCTGTGACAAGAAAAATTGTTTGTATTTTTTTAAAGTAAATCAATTACTATTCTTCTACAGTGGTTTCTTCTCCTAGGCTAAAAACAGTTTTGCCATTTTCAGACATCATTTTCTGCGCTTCGAAGTTCATCATTAAATTAGTGTTCAAAACATTTAAATCCCATCGATTTGGGTTTTTATACCATTCAGATACGTCCATTTTAATTTCAAAAGAGGCGTCTTCTTTCACTGTTACAGTGCCTAAGCTTATTTCAAACGAAGTGTCTTCTAATAGTAGGCCTTCTTCTGTCATATCGGCTGCTCGAATGGTGTGATATAGATATGGGGCTTGAGAATCGTTACTGTCTATAAATGTACCTTCCATCTGCATAAAGTGATAGCCTCCGCCAAGTTGTTCGGGAACGCCCCAACTTGCAGCAGTTAAATCTTCATATGCACCGTCAATATTATCTTCCTCGTCAAAACCAAAAGTAAAGCTTAGGTCATAAGTTCCTTCTGGTATTTTTTTAGAAGGCTTGTACTGTAGGTTTGTGCCTTCTCGCGCATTAACTAAATTATAGCCTTTAATAACGGTACTATCGCCTTCTTCATCGGTAAATGTAATATCTGAAATTAAATATCGTAACCTTGAGATAGTTAATACCTCACCATTGGCATTTGTATATTCAGTGGTTTGGTAGTCAGGATTAGTGATTTCTTCGCTTTCCCAGTTTTGAGTAAAATTAAAAGTAACATTTCGGTTGGGGTTTACAACTTCTTCTTCATCTACATCCTTACATGCAAAAAGAGTCAAGGTCACTGCAAATAATAATAAAACATTCTTTTTCATTCGATATAATTTAACGTTTTTTACTTAATTTTAAATAATAATAAATCTTCTACACCACGGTTTAAAGGAATATCTTTGTCATTACTCTGTGTACTTCCTGCAATAACGTAGGTGTTATTTTCTGCCTCGATTGCATCTTGAGCAAAATCAAATGTTGAGCCGCCTACTGTTAATTGAAATTCAATACTTAGTTTATCATCTATTATCATAACCAAAGCGTCATTGTCACCATTGTTTTGATCAAAATCTCCATTTATACTTCTGGTGTTACCTGTTACAATGTGATTTCCGTTTGATAGTTGAGTAATACCTCTAGCGCTTTCAAATTCAAGTCCACCATAAGATTGCTGTGTTAGTAGCACTCCTTCTTCATCAATTTCTGCACCCCATATGTCTGCATTTCCAAACTTACTGGTTACATTTATATCATCACTACGAGTATCGCCAAAGATTAGGAAACTCCCATTTGAAGTTTTAGCTGCGGTATATAGGTTTTCTATTTGTGTGCCGCCGTAGTTTTTTTCCCATACTAATTCTCCATTTGCAGAAACTTTTATCACCCAATAGTCATAGGTGCCAATGTTTTCTGAAATGTCTACGTCAGAACTGTCTGAGGTGCCAAAAACAAGGTATGCTCCATCTGAGGTCTGCAGAACATCATAAGCGGTATCGGTAAAAGTACCACCGAAATAATTTCTCCATTGCATCTCTCCCGTTGCAGACAGTTTGATAACCCAATAATCACCTCCAGCATGCTGAAGAGATCTACCTGCTTCTTTTTCAGGTTTCCTGGAGCCTAATCCACCATCACCATTACTGGCAGAAACATCCAACACCCCTGCAACTATATAACCACCATCTCTGGTTTGCTTGGCTTTATAGGCTTTATCACTTCCTGGAAAACCAAAACTTTTTTGCCATTGAAGATCACCTGAAGCACTAAACTTTACGACCCAGAAGTCATGAAATCCGGCATTACTACTAACATCGCCGCCGGCACCTCTACTGTAGCCAGAGGCTATATAGCCTCCATCACTTGTTTTTCCTAGGCTAGAAGCAGTATCGTCCTCGGGACCACCATATGTTTTGCTCCAGATTATTTCGCCATCAGGTTTTACTTTTAAGAGCCAATAATCTTCATCGGATGTGGTTTTATCTATTATGTCTCCATCGGTACTTTTAGTAGAGCCTAAAATAACATAGTTCCCATCATTGGCTAATACGACACTTACTGCTTTGTCAAGGTTACTACCGCCATAAGTTTTTATATAGTCTATTTCACCTTGAAAACCTGTGGTTTCATTTTCTGTTTCTGTTTCCTCTTCCTCTACTACTGTTGGGGAATCATCTTTTTTACAAGAAAAAAGGACTATGAATGTAAAAAGAAATAATATGTTATAGGTTAAGTTGTAAATTTTCATATTGTTATTTTACCACCAATCTTTTGGTAGTTAGGTTATTGATTTTAACCAAATAAACTCCGCTTTGCAATGAATTTATGTTAAGACTCTCTTCTTTATTATTGTCAGAAAAAGTATAATTTAAAATACGCTTACCTATAACTGAATATATTTCAACTTGTTGTATAGGAGAAATTGCAGAAACAACGTTTAGGTTATCTTTAGCGGGATTTGGATATATGGTAAAATTGGTTTCCTTCAATTCGGTAATGTTTAATTCGTTGTTGTCTCTAACCAAAGTGAAACCACCGCCGCCACTAATAATTATATTCTTACTCTCTAAGAAAGGGTATACATTCCAACTACCAGAAAAAGAGGCGTCGTTATTATTTGGATAGGTGTCAAAATAACCGTATTGTGAAATGTTTTGGTTATCAATATCGCTTATATCTAATACGTTTAAACCTGCTGAATAATTTGCAAAATAATATTTATCACCAACAACATAACCGTTGTGGTCTATAGCAGGAGTTGGACCTGAAAATTCAGTGTGAAATTGGGGATTATCCAAGTCTGTAAAGTCAAACACTAAGGTTCTGGTGTTAAAGCCAAAAGATATTTCGTCAGTTTCGTCTCCGAGTATAAAATACTTTTGATCTTCTGTAAACCAGCCTTGGTGGGTATAGCCTACGTTATTATAGCTTATAGTTGAAATGCCTTCTGGGTTGGCTTTATCGGTGATATCTACTATTACCACTTCATTTTCATTGCTTCCTATTAAAATTTCAGTTCCTGTATAATCTGAATCAGGACCTGCGTAGATAACAACTTGAGCATCATGACTATAACTATCCATTGCATATCCTCCTTCGCCAACTGGGTTAAGGGGATCTTGAATGTTTACGAAATGGGGACCTCCATTAAATGTTCCTGTTCCTACTCCGTAAGCATAACCTGAGTCTTCGTTTATAACAACATTATGAGCGCTACCAAAGCCATCGTAATGTGCATCTTCTGTAAATATTTCTGGTGGATTGGTTACATCCCTTAATCGGGTTAAATCAAAAACCTGCATTCCATGCCCAGAGGCTTCACTTACTACAAAAGCGTGGTCACTATATACTTTTACATCTCGCCATGTACTTGATGATGTGTGCGTAGGTAATTTTCCTAAATAAATTGGGTTAATTGGGTCTGAGATATCGATAAAAGCAGTTCCGTTGTCTAAACCGATTAAAGCATATTCTTTACCGTCTTGTGGATCGGTCCACCCCCACGAGTCGTTTCCGCCAGAGGCATTCATTTCGCTAAGGCTAATATGCGATAATAAGTCAAAGTTTTGGCAAGGAAAACCGTCAGCGGTTCCATTTTCACATGGAGTTTGGCTGAAAGTAACAGTGCTGATAAGTGAAAATGCGAGTAGATAAAATTGTTTCATTATTTAAGTTTTAATTATATAGAAAATATTGTTTTAAAGCTTCTAATCCTAACGTAAAAGATTAAATGTTAGCGCGCTACTGATATTGAGTATGTCTCGTCGAGTTTCATAACATTACAAAAGAGCTTATTTTTTTACAATTTTTTTGGTTGCTTTATTGTTAATTGATAAAAAATACATTCCTTTTGAAAGGCTTGAAATGTTTATTATTTTTTTAGTGACGTTGATGTTTTTTTCGGTATAAACCCTTTTTCCCATAATATCATAAACGTCAATAAATTCAATTGTTTTGTTTTCCGAAGTGATATTTACTTCATCTAATACGGGTACTGGAAATATTTTAATGCTATTTTCAAAAGAAACTTCATTAACAGATAATTCTTCTGTTACAGTTAATTGAAAAGAGCAGTTTCCCACGTTTCCAGCATCATCTTCAGCTTCAAAATTGATGGTGTATGTTCCTTCTGTAAGCTCTGTTCCAGCAATAGGGTCTTGTAAAATGGATGGGCTCTGAGTGCAATTATCGGAAGCTTGTACCATATCATTTATTACATAATCGGGTAGCGTGTAAAAATTGACTCCAGAATCATATTCAACAGTGGTATTTGCCGTACACGTTAATATAGGGTCTGTAGTATCTTCTATAGTGATTATTGCTGCGCAATTATCGGTGTTTCCTGAAGGGTCTGTTACGATTAATGTGACCGTGTTTTCTCCTATATCTGAACAGGTAAAAGTATTTTCACTCAAGGATAAAGAGAACGAACCACTATCATCGCTTGAGCCTCCGTCCAATAGGTTAGGGTCAACAATGATTTCTCCATTTGAATTTAATGAGACAGTTGCATTTTGGCAAACTGCAACAGGGTTCGTGGTATCTGGAGCTGATGATTTTACTACAAACAATCCTCCTGAGCGATCACTGATTATAATGTTACCGCTTCCTAGGTATGGATATACATTCCAAACACCTTCATATCCCACACTATTATGAGCACTGAAAGAGTCAAAATATCCTGTTTCGGAAATATTTCCATTTTCAATATCAGAAATATCAAGTACTCTCAATCCAGCAGCATAATTGGCTAAATAGTAATTATCTCCAAGCACATATCCATTATGATCGGTAGCTTCAGTTGTTCCGTAATAATCAAAATCTAATACCGGATTATCAAGGTCGCTCAAGTCAAATATGATAGTCTTTGTGTTAAAGCCAAAATCCTGTTCATCTATTTCGTCGCCAAGTATAAAAAAGCGCTGATCTTCTGTAAACCAACCTTGATGGGTGTAACTTGAATTAGGATAATTAATGGTTGAAATACTTTGAGGGTTTGCTTTATCGGTAACATCTACAATAGAAACATAGTTTTCGTAACCGCTGCTACTTAATAAAATTTCACGACCCGTATAGTCACTATCTGGACCATTATAAGTAACAACTTGTGCATCGTGGGTATATCCGTCATTCCCAAAGCCACCTGCAGCTACAGGGTTTGTTGGGTCTTGTATGTTTATAAAATGAGAGCCTCCATTATAAGTAGATGTTCCAACTGCGTAGGCGTAACCAGTGTCTTCGTTTATCACAATATTATGGGCATTACCAAAATCATCATAATGTGCATCTTCAGTAAATGTTTCCGGTGGATTTGCTACATTTCGTAGTCGGGTTAAATCAAAAACTTGCATTCCGTGTGAAAAATCTTCACTAACTATAAATGCATGATTACTATATGTTTTAACATCTCTCCAATTGCTACTAAAACTGTGTGTTGGTAATTTTCCTAAATATATTGGATTTGTAGGGTCTGAAATGTCAATAAAAGCAGTGCCTCCTTCAAGACCAATAATTGCATATTCTTTACCATTTTGAGGGTCTGTCCAGCCCCAAGAATCATTTGCAGCATTTGCATTCATATCTCCAAGAGAAATGCGTGATTGTAAATCGTACCCATTACAAGGGTATGGACCAGCCATCCCGTTATTACAAGGGGTTTGTGCGAAAACTTGCGTGCATGCCAAAATTAAGAGTGAAAGTAGAGTTTTTTTCATTAGTAAAGTATTTGGTTATACGGTATAAGACTGTGAATTTAGCACTAAATGATATAAGTTAATAAGATTATCATAGAAAATGTGTTGCGAAACTACAAAAATTATTTATAGGGCGAGCATCTAATTAACTCATTATCAATATTGAGTTTTTAAAGACAAAGACAGTTTGTTTAAACGTTAACCCTTATTTTTGCATACTAAAACCTTCTATACATGTTCGATAATAAAAACGATTCAAAAACTAGCATTTCAGAATTGGGTGAATTTGGCCTAATAGATCATTTAACAAAAAACTTTAAAATAAAGCAAGATACTACGGTTAAAGGAATAGGTGACGATGCTGCAGTTATTACTTCCGAAGAAAATAACCAAATAGTCGTTACAACAGATATGTTGGTGGAGGGTGTGCATTTCGATTTAAGTTATATGCCATTAAAACATTTAGGGTATAAAACTGTTGTAGTCAATTTATCTGATGTGTTTGCTATGAATGCTAAGGCAAACCAAATTACCGTTTCAATTGCTGTTTCCAATCGATTCCCAGTGGAGGCGTTGGAAGAATTATATGCCGGAATTGAAACGGCTGCAAGTATTTATAATGTTGATGTGGTGGGTGGTGACACTACTTCATCTACAACAGGATTAGTTATAAGTGTTACGGCTTTGGGTCAAGTAAGTAAAGAAAATATTACTTATAGAAGTGGCGCAAAAGAAAATGATTTATTGGTTTTAACAGGTGATGTGGGCGCTGCTTATTTAGGTCTTCAGGTTTTAGAACGTGAAAAACAGGTTTTTAAAGTGAATCCGAAATCGCAGCCTGATCTTGATAAATATACTTATATAATTGAACGTCAATTAAAGCCAGAAGCGCGACAAGGCATCTCTGTCTTATTGAAAGACCTAGACGTTAAACCTACTTCTATGATCGATGTGAGTGATGGATTATCTTCTGAAATAATTCACATTTGTAAAAACTCGAAAGTAGGTTGTAATTTATATGAAGATAAAATTCCATTAGATCCACAAGTCATCTCAACCTGCGAAGAATTTGAAATGGATAGTACCACCATTGCTTTAAGTGGAGGGGAAGATTACGAGTTGTTATTTACTATTTCTACTGAAGATTTTCCAAAAATTAAAGGGAACCCACACTTAACCGTTATTGGACATATGACTCAAGAGAGTGAAGGGATGCACTTAATAACACGAGCTAACACAAAAATTCCATTGGTAGCAAGAGGTTGGAATTCAATGCAAGAAGACAATTAGAGCTTATATAGCTACGTTTCTGTTTTTCCTTTCAAAAAAGTCTGCTACATTGTTGTTAACCTCTCTAACTTTATGAGTAAGTAATTCTATATTTCCCGTTGGGTTTTCGGTTACTTCACGGCCACAGTGCTTGCACGTATATTCGTGAATGTGATTGGTTATTTTTCGAGTTTCAATGTATTTATGGCCAATGGTTTGACACACTAAACTTTTTATTATAAATGAGGACTTAGAGGAATTACTCATGTTTTTTACGTTTTTTGTTGTGATAAATATATAAAAAAGTTTTAAAAAAACGTTAAAAGGTAAATTTATTCGATGAAATGCAATATTCTATGTGTTTCATCGGTGTTTTCTAACCAACTCATATGTCCTCCTTCTAATTGAATAAGCTTTGAATTTGTTTTTTCTGAAATGTTTTTTGAATCTGAAATAGGCATAATTGGGTCTTCATTACCGCATACCATTACTTTCTCTCTTCTGAAATTTGCTAAAACTTCGGTTCGATCTTTACGATTAATCATCCCGCGAATAGCAGCTTGTATCCCTGCTACTGGAAACTGAAGCGCTTCTTTTTTTAATGCTTCAATTTCAGAAATAAATTTCTTTTTTGAATTTTCAGAAAACAAATTCATAATCGCCATACTTATAAAAGCTTCTGCATTATGATCCAGTACTTTTAAAGCGCGTCTTCGGTTTTGCTTACGTTCTTCTGAATCTGCTGTAGGTGTAGAATTCAATAAAACTAATTTTTCAACTTCATCTGGAAACAATTCAGTATAAGCTAATGCTACATAGCCGCCCATGGAGTGACCTACAAATGTTGCAGACTCAATATTTAATTCATTTAAAGCACTTTTTACTACTTTGGCCATAAGTTGCATGCTGTGTGTGTCAGAAACAACTCCGCTTTTTCCGTGTCCGGGAAAATCTATGGTGATGACGGTATGTTTTTCTGAAAGTGAAAGAATATATTTATCCCACATAGTAGAGCTCTCCAAAAAGCCATGCAATAAAACCATTGCCGGACCGCTTCCGGTTATACTATAATATATAGGAGTGTTTTTAAAAGTGTGTGTCATTTTTTAAGTATAAAAAATCCGGTATAGCGATTTATTTCTATACCGGAATATATCTAAAAACGTTTTAAACGTTTACTTGTTCATGATTTCTTCAATCTCATCTGCTTCAATTGGGATGTTGCGCATCAAGTTATGAGGCTCCCCATTTTCCTGAATTACCACATCGTCTTCCAATCGAATACCAAAACCTTCATCTGGTAAATAAATACCTGGCTCTACAGTAAACACCTGGTTTGCTTGCATCGGCTCCCACAGAATTCCGTAATCGTGTGTATCCAGGCCAATGTGGTGGCTGGTACCGTGCATAAAGTATTTTTTGTAGGCAGGCCAGTCTGGGTCTTCATTTTTCACATCGGCTTTGTCTAGAATTCCCAATCCAAGTAACTCTGAAGTCATTAATTTTCCAACTTCTTCGTGGTATTCTTTCCAAAGTGTTCCAGGTACAAGCATTTTTGTAGCATCATTCTTTACACGGTTTACAGCGTTGTACACTTCTTTTTGTCTTTTAGTGAATTTTCCACTTACCGGAATTGTTCTAGACATATCACTACTGTAATTAGCATACTCAGCACCTACATCTAGCAATATTAATTCGCCGTCTTTACATTGCTGATTATTTTCAATATAATGCAATACACAGGCATTTTTCCCGCTGGCAACAATTGGGGTATAGGCAAAACCACGTGAGCGGTTGCTTAAAAACTCGTGCATAAACTCGGCTTCAATTTCGTATTCCATCACGCCAGGTTTTACAAAATCTAAAATTCTTCTGAAACCTTTCTCTGTGATATTACAAGCTTGCTGCATAATATCCAATTCAATTGGGTCTTTTACAGAACGTAACCGTTGTAAAATTGGATTGCTCTTTGCCCAGCTATGTGCAGGGAATTGTGCTTTCGTTTTTTTAATAAAACGGTCTTCACGTGTTTCGGTTTCAACATTTGCACGGTAATGCTCATTTGTGTTGAAGTATATGGTGTCCGCTTGCGTCATTAATTCAAAGAAAATTTTATCAAACTCCTTAAGCCAATACACAGTTTTAACGCCAGTGGCTTCGGTTGCTTTTTCTTTTGTTAGTTTTTCACCTTCCCAAACGGCAATATGGTCGTTGGTTTCAGTTAAAAATAAAATTTCACGGTGTTTTTCTTCTACAGCATCTGGAAATAATAATAACATACTTTTATCTTGATCTACACCACTCAGGTAAAATAAATCGCGAGATTGTTGAAACGGCATCGTGCTGTCTGCACCAATGGGATAGATGTCATTACTATTAAATACCGCAAGGCTTTTCGACTTCATTTGAGCCATAAAATTTTTACGGTTTTTTATAAATAAGTTGCTGTCAATTGGATGATACTTCATTGGTATTTTTTTCTGAATTTTTTCAAAATTAATGGAAATTAAACCAAAGGCTGCTACTAGTAAAATAAAATTTTGTTAAAGCAAGGGATTTCAGTAATTTCAACGTTTAAAATTACTTTCAATGAAGCATTCCTTACTTTTACTATTCAGTTTCCTTTTTATTTCAGCATTTTCTCAACAACCGGCAACTTCAAAAGCCGAATTAGAAAAAGCGTTGCAACAGAAGGAGCAACTTTCGAAAAATTCACTGGTTAAAAATCTTCCTTTCAAAAATATTGGTCCAACAGTAATGAGCGGCCGTATTGTAGATTTTGCCGTGAACCCCAATAATCCAATTGAATTTTACGCAGGCTATGCCAGCGGTGGCGTTTGGTATACCAATAATAATGGAATTTCTTTTACTCCAGTTATAGATAATACTGTAACCCAAAACGTAGGAAGTCTTGCTGTAGACTGGAAAACCGGAACTATTTGGGTAGGAACTGGCGAAGTGAATGCCTCTCGTTCGTCGTATGCCGGAATTGGCTTACTGAAGTCTACCGATAAAGGCAAAACATGGCAGAATATGGGGTTGAAAGATAGTCATCACATTAGCAAAATATTAATCAACCCTGCAAATTCTGATGAGGTAGTGGTAAGTGCTGTTGGGCATTTATATTCTACCAATGAAGAACGTGGTGTGTATAAAACCGTAGATGGTGGTAAAACTTGGAACAAGACTTTGTTTGTAAATGACGAAAGCGGGATTATTGAAATGGACCGCGATCCTAATAACTTCGACTTAATCTATGCTTCTTCTTGGGAAAAAGACCGAAAAGCCTGGAACTTTACCGGAAGCGGCGAAGGAAGTGCTATCTATAAAAGTACCGATGGTGGCGATAGTTGGAAAAAAGTTTCTGTTTCTGGAAGCGGATTTCCAACAGGTGAAGGCGCTGGGCGTATTGGTTTAGCAGTTGTTGATGAAAATATAGTCTATGCCGTAATCGATAACCAAGACCATAGGGAAAAGAAAAAAATGGAGACTAATAGCGATGCTTTAACCAAGGGCGTATTCAAAGAAATGAGTGCTTCAGAATTCTTGGCGTTGGACAATGACAAACTGAAAAAGTTCTTACGCGCTAATGGTTTTCAGGAAAAATATAAAGCCGAAAACGTAAAAAACATGGTGCGTAGCGGTTCGGTAAAACCAGCTGATCTTGCTAAATATTTAGAAGATGCCAATACGCAATTATTTGACACACCTGTTATTGGTGCTGAGGTATATAAAAGTACAAACGGTGGAAAAAGCTGGAAAAAAACGCACGAAGGCTATATTAATGATTTGTACTATTCGTACGGATATTACTTCGGAAAAATACATGTAGACCCTTCAAATTCAGATAAAATTTACATTTATGGTGTGCCTATTTTAAAATCTGCTGACGGTGGGAAAACTTTCGAATCCATCAGCGCAGAAAACGTACATGCAGATCATCACGCGTTATGGATTAACCCAAAAAAATCAGGTCATTTAATCGACGGGAACGACGGTGGTGTTAATATTAGCTACGATGATGGTAAAACGTGGATTAAAAACAACGCTCCAGCAGTTGGGCAGTTTTATACTGTGAATGTAGATAATGAGGAACCTTATAATGTATATGGAGGTTTGCAAGATAATGGTGTGTGGGTAGGGCCCCACAATGCCAAAATAGATTACGGTTGGCAACAATCTGGACAAAACCCGTATGAAAGTATTATGGGCGGCGACGGAATGCACGTTCAAATTGACAACCGAAATAGCAATATCGTATATACCGGTTTTCAGTTTGGAAATTATTTCAGGCTTAATCGAGAAACTGAAGAACAAACGTACATTCAGCCGAAACATGAATTAGGGGAAAGCCCTTATCGCTTTAATTGGCAAACGCCTATTTTATTAAGCCCGCACAATCAGGATATTCTTTATTTGGGTGGAAATAAATTAATGCGAAGTATGAACCAGGGTGACGATTGGGAAGCAATTTCAGGTGATCTTACCAAAAGTGGAAAGCCAGGAAATGTTGCTTACGGAACATTGACAAGTATTAGTGAATCACCTTTTACATTCGGGTTGTTATATGCCGGGAGTGACGATGGCATGTTACATATTTCAAAAAACGCAGGTGGTAATTGGATGGATGTTTCAAAATCATTTCCAAAAGATTTGTGGGTGAGTAGAGTAATTGCTTCAAAACATAAAAAAGAACGGGTTTATGCTACATTGAATGGCTATCGCTGGGACGATTTCAAAACCTACGCATATGTAAGTGAAAACTACGGACAAACGTGGAAAGATATTAGTAGTAATTTACCAGCTTCACCTGTAAATGTAATTAAGGAAGATCCTGAAAATGAAAATGTACTATATATAGGTACAGATAATGGAGCGTATGTTTCATTTAATCAAGGTGAAAGTTGGGAAGCTTTTTCAGAAGGTTTACCAAGTGTGGCGGTACACGATTTGGTGATTCAAGAGCGTGAAAAGGATTTAATTTTAGGAACACACGGCCGTTCTTTTTATTTGGCTGATGTTACTTTGCTTCAGCAAATGAATGCTGAAAAAATGAGCGATTTAATCCTCGCGGAAATTGAACCTATTCGAGCATCTCGTCGTTGGGGAAGTAAATATGGAGAGTGGTATGATGTAATAGAACCTTCAGTAAACCTTCATTTTTATAGCCCTTCAAAAGGGAAGGGTGTTATTACTATTGAAACAGAAGAAGGAAAGCAGTTGCAAAATCTCAATATTGATGTTGTAAAAGGAATTAATGTGGTGGAATATGATGCATCAGTTTCAGAAAAAGGAAGAAAAACTTTGGAAAAAAATGATGTCGAATTGAATAAAGCTGATAACGATACTTACTATTTGCCAAAAGGAATGTATAATGTGATTATTACTAAAAATGCTGCTAAGTCAAGTCAAAAACTAGAAGTTAAGTAGCCTTTGTATTTAAAATAGTTCTAAATAAACAGGAAAACAATTGATACTTTTTGCTGAAAGCTTTTTCGGTGGTATTTTTGTCTACCTTAATTTTTGAAAATTAACCAATAATGGGAATATTATCCGCTTCGATCGCCAAAAAAGTGGCGATGGCCCTTTCAGGTCTATTTCTTGTATTTTTTCTTGCACAACACTTTACAATCAACTTTTCTTCAGTTTTTTCGGAGGAGACGTTTAACAGTTGGTCTCATTTTATGGGTACCAATCCGTTAGTGCAGTTTGTTTTGCAACCCGTATTAATTTTTGGGGTTGTATTTCACTTTGTAATGGGAATTATCTTAGAGCTTAAAAATAATAAAGCTCGAAAAATAAGTTATAAATCCTATAAGGGAAACACCAATTCTACGTGGGCATCTCGGAATATGATTATTTCAGGAGCTGTGATCTTAGCATTTTTAGGGTTGCACTTTTACGACTTTTGGGTTCCAGAGATGGTGCACAAATATGTTGAATCTAATCCTGATGATTCATTTCGTTACTATGGCGAATTAGTTCATAAATTTGAAAGCCCAGTACGAACTGGAATTTATGTTCTTTCGTTTGTGTTATTAATGTTCCATTTATGGCACGGGTTTGCTTCTTCCTTCCAAACTATGGGTTGGAACAACAAATTTTCAAAAGCGGTTAAAGGATTTACAAAACTGTATGCAATTGTAATTCCGTTAGGCTTTATCATTATTGCCTTATACCATCATTTTAATCAAATTTCCCACTAAACAGCAAAAGCTATGTCGATATTAGATTCTAAAATACCAAAAGGACCCTTAGACGAGAAGTGGAAAAACCATAAAAACAATATTAACCTTGTTAATCCTGCGAACAAACGAAATATCGATGTTATCGTTGTAGGAACAGGTTTAGCCGGAGGAAGTGCCGCTGCCACCTTAGCCGAACTAGGGTATAACGTAAAAACATTTTGCTATCAAGATTCCCCTCGTAGAGCACACTCTATTGCGGCTCAAGGAGGAATTAACGCTGCAAAAAACTATCAAGGAGATGGTGATTCTAACTACCGTCTTTTCTATGATACAGTAAAAGGTGGCGATTATCGTTCTCGCGAAGGGAATGTATACCGTCTTGCCGAAGTATCTGCTAATATTATTGACCAATGTGTGGCACAAGGAGTTCCTTTTGCTCGTGAATACGGAGGTTTGTTAGATAACCGCTCATTTGGTGGTGTGTTGGTGTCGCGTACTTTTTACGCAAAAGGACAGACAGGACAACAATTATTATTAGGAGCGTATGCTGCTATGAACCGCCAAATAAACCGTGGTAAAATTCAGCCGTTTAACCGTCACGAAATGCTAGATTTAGTAATTGTTGACGGAAAAGCACGTGGGATTATTGCCCGTGATTTGGTTACTGGTAAACTAGAAAGACATTCAGCACACGCGGTTGTTATTGCATCAGGAGGATACGGAAACGTATTTTTCCTATCAACGAATGCGATGGGAAGTAATGTGACTGCATCTTGGAAAATTCATAAAAAGGGCGCCTACTTTGCAAACCCTTGTTACACACAAATTCACCCAACCTGTATTCCAGTTTCGGGAGATCATCAGTCAAAATTAACGTTGATGTCTGAATCCCTTCGGAATGACGGGCGTATTTGGGTTCCGAAGAAAAAAGAAGATGCAATTGCTATTCGTGAAGGCAAAAAGAAACCAACAGAACTTTCTGAAGAAGAACGCGATTATTACTTAGAGCGACGTTACCCATCGTTTGGGAACTTAGTACCTCGTGATGTGGCTTCTCGTGCTGCAAAAGAACGTTGTGATGCTGGATTTGGTGTAAATAAAACTGGAGAAGCCGTGTTTTTAGATTTTGCTTCTGCGATTGAGCGTTACGGAAAAGAGCAAGCGGTAATGCACGGAAATCACAACCCGAGCAAAGAAGAAGTTATAAAATTAGGAACAGAAGTCGTTGCTAATAAGTACGGTAACTTGTTCGAAATGTATGAAAAAATTGTGGATGCAAATCCATATAAAACTCCAATGATGATTTACCCTGCCGTGCACTACACGATGGGTGGCGTTTGGGTAGATTACAATTTACAATCAACCATTAAAGGATGTTACGTTACTGGAGAAGCTAACTTTAGCGATCACGGAGCTAACCGACTAGGTGCTTCTGCCTTAATGCAAGGTTTGGCCGATGGTTATTTTGTATTGCCATATACAATTGGTGATTACTTAGCCGATGATATTAGAACTGGAGAAATTTCAACTGATCTTCCAGCTTTTGAACAAGCAGAAAAAGATGTTCGCGAACGATTAGAGAAGCTAATTAACAACAAAGGAACCAAGTCTGTTGATGATATCCATAAGCGTTTGGGTAAAATCATGTGGGACAAGGTTGGAATGTCCAGAAATGCGAAAGGCTTAAAAGAAGCTATTTCAGAAATAAAAGCATTACGAGAAGAATTCTGGAAAGAAGTAAAAGTACCAGGTTCTATGGATGAAATGAACCCAGAACTTGAAAAAGCAGGTCGTGTAGCAGACTTCTTAGAATTAGGAGAATTGTTCGCTAAAGATGCTTTGCACCGTGAAGAATCATGTGGTGGTCACTTTAGAGAAGAGTACCAAACCGATGAAGGTGAAGCGAGGCGTGACGATGAAAACTTTATGTATGTAGCTGCATGGGAATACAAAGGAGAGCCTAGCGAAGCAGTATTGCATAAAGAGAACTTAGACTACGAGAACATTGAAGTGAAAACTAGAAGTTATAAATAATATTTAAAGCTTAACTTATGAAGCTTACTCTAAAAATATGGCGTCAAAAAGGCGCTAACACAAAAGGAAGTTTACAAACCTACCCGATTGACGGGATAGATGGTGATATGTCTTTTTTAGAAATGCTAGACGTTTTAAACGAACAGTTAATTGAAAAAGGAGACGAACCGGTTGTTTTTGACCACGATTGTCGTGAAGGTATTTGTGGATCTTGTTCCTTACAAATTAACGGAAAACCACACGGACCACAGCGTCACACTACGACGTGTCAATTACACATGCGTAGCTTTAATGATGGCGATACGGTAGTGATTGAGCCGTTTAGAGCAACTGCTTTTCCTGTGATTAAGGATTTGGTGGTAGATCGTAGTGGCTTTGACCGTATTCAACAAGCCGGAGGATATGTTTCAGTTAATACTTCTGGAAATACAATTGATGCGAATGCTACTCCAGTAGAAAAAGATAAGGCAGACGAAGCTTTTAACTCAGCCACATGTATTGGTTGTGGAGCTTGTGTAGCAGCTTGTGTTAATGCAAGTGCTATGTTGTTTACTTCAGCTAAAGTAAGTCAATTTGCTTTGTTGCCGCAAGGAGAAGTAGAAGCGACAAGACGTGTTTTAAATATGGTAGAGCAGATGGATAAAGAAGGTTTTGGAGCGTGTAGTAACACCGGAGCTTGTTTTATTGAATGTCCAAAAGATATTTCATTAGAAAATATTGCACGTATTAATCGCGAATACTTAAAAGCGAGTGCGGAAGGATAAAAAATCGATTTTATAACAAGAAAACCCAAACTAGCTAGTTTGGGTTTTTTTATGTTTTACTTTTAAAAGAATTGTGGCTCCATTTTACCAGAGTAATAAACAGTTAGGTTTCTTAAAATAACTTGTAAAAACTTGTTCATATCATATGGTTTTACAATGATGTCATTCATACCGCTATCGTATATTTCAAGTCTCATATCTTCTACTTCCACGGCAGTTAAGGCTACAATAGGGATACTTGTATTAAAAGTCCTAATCTCTTTTGTAGCTTTCAAGCCATCCATTATGGGCATATTAATATCCATTAAGACCAAATCAAAAGTATTTTGCTTTACTTGTTCAACCGCTTGTAGTCCGTTTTCGGCAACGGAACAAATTACTTGATTTTTCTCCAATATTTTTTTGGTCACAGCTTGATTAATACGATTATCCTCAACAATTAAAATACGTCTGTTTATCAATAATTTCTTGTTTAATAAGCTGTCTTCTAATTTCTTTTCGGTTGTTTTTGCTATATCGAAAATTAAACTGAACCAAAAGGAAGAGCCTTTTTCTTTTTTACTTTCTAGGTGTATTTTAGAGTTTGAAAGTGATACCAATTTTTTAACAATGGTAAGGCCCAGACCTGTTCCTTGATAACTATAATTTTCACTATCTACTTGAGAAAATTCATTGAAAATTCGTTTTTGATCTTTTTCTGAAATACCAATTCCCGTGTCTTCTATTTTAAAGCATAACAAAGCTTTGGTGGGGCATGTTTCTTCAGGGGTCACGGTGATAGTTATTACTCCGTTTTCTGTGAATTTACATGCGTTGCCTACTAGGTTCATTAAAATTTGTGAAAGGGCAATTGCGTTTCCTTTAAGTACTTTGGGGACCTCTTCTGAAATATTTATTACTAATTTGTTTTTGTTCTGAAGCCGCATATACTCAAAGGAAGCACCAATTTTATTAATTAAATTTTCAATATTGAAGGTTGTAATATGAGCTTCTAATTTGTTGGCATCTATTTTATTTATTTGGAGGACATCATTTATTAAGGCTAAGAGATAATCTGCAGAAAACTTTAATGATTTAAGGTCTTTTTCGTGGCTTTTTAAAGAGGGGTCTTCCAGTAATATAGAGCTTAACCCTATTACGCCATATAAAGGGGTGCGCAATTCGTGGCTTACTGTTGAGAAAAACTTAGTTTTGGAACGGGACATTTTCTCAGCGTGTTGCTTAGCTTCTAAAATTTCAAAATTCCTTTTTTTCAATTGATTAACTAATTGTTTTCGTTTTCGATAGGCTAATAAGAAGAAAATAAAAAGCAATAATAGAACGGCAGATATAATGTAAAGTATTGTGTTTAAGTTGCTTTTATTTTTTACAATTTCAGCTTGAAGCTGATTTTTTAATTCTGCCGCTTCAACATCTTTTTTATATTCTGAAAGTTGAAATTGAGCTGAAACAGTTTCGGTTTGAGCATTATTAACATTGCGAAGGTTTTCTTCAAGGTATTTGTCAAATATTAATCTTGTTTTATAGGCTTCTTCATATTTTTTTTGTCTAAACAAACTTTTACTAAGCGCTAAATATGCAGATTCTAACTCAAATGTGAGGGATTCTTTTTGAGCATTCTCAATAGCTTTTCCTAGATAATCATCAGCTAAACGATAGTTTTCTTTTTCAATATGGTATTCGCCCATTAAAATATCAATACCAATATAATTGTAGTACTCTTTATTAAAACTATTTAGTTTTTGAGCTTTTAATAAATGTACATATGCTTTATTAAAATCCTTTGCTGCCATGGCGGTGAGGATGGTATTGTAATGTGCATCTGCAATACCAGAAGAGTCTTTTAGTTTTTCAAAAAGGGTTATAGATTTGTTATGGTACTGTAATGCTTTTTTATAATTTTGGTCTAATTCTGCATAGACGTTTGCCAAATCCATGTAAGAAAGGGCTGTTGCCGTATCATTTTTTGAAAGCTTTGCATATTTTTCAGACTTTTTAAAACTTTCTTTGGCGTGAAGAGTGTCATTTAACTCTAAATAGTCATACCCTAAATTTCGGTAGCCTTGGTGAATGTAATAATTGTTTTGTTCTGCAAGTCCTTTTTTAAGAAGTTCAATATTTAACTTTAAAGATTCTGTGTAGTTTCCTTTGTTATAGTAAACATCTGCATTCTTTTCTAGCTCATTAAAAGTTGCATTTTTGTATAAAGGGACAGAAGAGTCTAAAGGTTTTTTAATCTGCTGGGAAAATCCAGCTAAGTAAATAAAAAAAAGGCAATATATAGGTAGATTTTTATTCATAAAAACGACTTCAATAAAAGCTAACAAGTTACGCAATTCCTTAAAAAAACCTTACCTATTTAAAAAGGTAACTTTTGGAGAGCTGAGATGATAGCCTTACATTTATAAAATGACTTCAAAATTACCAAATACAACCACTTCAATTTTTAGTGTGATGAGCAAATTGGCCTCAGACCACAATGCTATAAATTTAGCTCAAGGCTTTCCTGGGTTTAAAAGTGATCCAGACTTGATTAATATGGTGGATAAAGCGATGAAAGATGGCTATAACCAATACGCTCCTATGCCGGGGGATAAAAAATTGCGAGAGGTTATTTCAAAAAAGATAGAAAATTTTTATTATAAAAAATATAACGCCGAAAGGGAAATAACTATCACTGCTGGTGCTACACAAGCTATTTTTACAGCGATTGCAGCTACTATCCATAAAGATGATGAGGTGATAATTTTTACACCAGCGTACGATTGTTACAAGCCTTCAGTTGAACTTTTTGGAGGAAAAACTATTGCAGTACAACTTGAAGCTCCTAACTATGAACCAAACTGGGGTGACGTTGCGAATAAAATAACATCTAAAACCAAGATGATTATAATTAACACACCCCATAATCCAACTGGAATGTTGTTTTCTGAAGATGATATGCTACAACTGCAAAAACTTGCTGAAGAACATGATCTTTTGGTTTTAAGTGATGAAGTGTACGAACATATTGTTTTTGATGGCGAAGAACACCAAAGCGCGGCTAAGTTTCCGCAATTGGCAAAACGTAGTTTTATAACCGCTTCTTTTGGGAAGACGTTTCATAACACTGGTTGGAAAGTGGGCTATTGTGTAGCCCCAGAATATTTAATGAAAGAGTTTCAAAAAGTACATCAGTTTAATGTGTTTTCGGCAAACCATCCTATTCAAAAAGCATTGGCGACCTATTTACAAAATGAAGAAAACTATTTGTCACTTCCTGCTTTTTATCAACAGAAAAGGGACTACTTTCTAGAACTGATTAAAGATTCCCGTTTCAAATTCATTCCTTCAAATGGAACTTATTTTCAATTGCTTGATTTTTCTAAAATTTCAGAAGAACGTGATATCGATTTTGCAGATCGATTAACCAGAGAACATAAAATTGCGACCATTCCGACT
Source organism: uncultured Marixanthomonas sp. (assembly GCF_963974425.1). NCBI lineage: Bacteria > Pseudomonadati > Bacteroidota > Flavobacteriia > Flavobacteriales > Flavobacteriaceae > Marixanthomonas > uncultured Marixanthomonas sp. Next base: position 29,558 of record NZ_CAXBCK010000008.1, on the reverse strand, counting down.
TCGGTTTTTAATGAAAATAATGAGGATTTCAAACAAATTAGAGTCTGTTTTGCTAAAACAGATGCTGAGTTGAAAAAAGCTGCTACAATCTTAAATTCAATCTAGAAAATAAATAGTTAATGTTGTTGTTATAAAAAATTCTGATACTTAAATTATGTATTGAAATCATGATTTTGATTTTGAATAGTTTATAAATGGTAACTTTATCATTCTATAGCCTTAAAAAATCAATATAATTATGGACAGTAAGAATAGTAGCAACCATGGTGAAGCATGGGAAGTAAACGAATCATCAGCGAATTGCCCTTTTTTAAATGGTAATCTAAACAACACAACTGGAGGCGGCACAAGTAATAGGGATTGGTGGCCAAACCAATTAAACTTAAATATTCTACGCCAAAATTCATCCTTGGTAGATCCTATGGATGAAGGTTTCGATTATACTAAAGAATTTAAATCGCTTGATTTAAAAGCAGTAAAAGAAGACCTATATAAATTAATGACTGATAGCCAAGATTGGTGGCCTGCAGATTACGGTCATTATGGACCGTTTTTTATACGAATGGCTTGGCACAGTGCAGGTACGTATCGTATTCAAGATGGCCGAGGAGGAGCAGGAACAGCCCAACAACGTTTTGCTCCTTTAAATAGTTGGCCGGATAATGCCAATCTTGATAAAGCAAGACTATTGTTATGGCCTATTAAGAAAAAATATGGTAAAAAATTATCTTGGGCAGATTTATTGGTGTTAGCAGGTAATTGTGCACACGAATCTATGGGGCTTGAAATGTTTGGTTTTGCTGGCGGAAGAGAAGATGTTTGGGAACCCGAAGAAGTGTATTGGGGTTCAGAAACAGAATGGTTAGGTAATGAAGACCGATTTACAGAAGACCAACTTGAAAAGCCTTTAGGGGCAGCGCATATGGGATTAATTTACGTAAATCCTGAAGGGCATAATGCAAATCCAGACCCAGTAGATGCTGCACATTACATTCGTGAAACGTTTGGCCGTATGGCGATGAATGATTATGAAACCGTTGCGTTAATTGCAGGAGGGCATACCTTCGGAAAAACGCACGGAGCCGCAGATCCTGAAGAATATGTAGATGCAGAACCCGCTGCAGCAGGTTTGGAAGAACAAAGTATGGGGTGGAAAAATAAATTCGGGACAGGAAAAGGTGCAGATACTATTACCAGTGGATTAGAAGGAGCTTGGACTAAAACACCAATACAATGGGATAATAACTTTTTTGAAACCCTATTTGGGTATGAATGGGAGCTGTCTAAAAGTCCTGCGGGCGCACATCAATGGAAACCAAAAGATAATGCCGGTGCAGGAACAGTGCCTGATGCCCACGACTCTAGTAAAATGAATGATCCGTTTATGTTAACAACCGACCTTTCATTACGAATGGATCCGGATTATGAGAAAATTTCAAGACATTTTTACGAAAACCCAGAAGAGTTTGCCGATGCTTATTCACGTGCTTGGTATAAATTGACACACCGTGATATGGGACCCAAAGAACGATATTTAGGTCCTGAAGTGCCACAAGAAGAATTAATTTGGCAAGACCCAATTCCTGAAGTAACTCATGAATTAATGAACAGTCAAGATATTTCCGATTTAAAATCTAAAATCTTAAATACCAATCTCTCTATTTCAGAATTGGTTTCAACCGCTTGGGCATCTGCTTCTACTTTTAGAGGTTCAGATAAAAGAGGAGGAGCAAACGGGGCACGCATCCGGTTAGCACCACAGAAAAACTGGAAAGTAAATAATCCAAAACAATTAGATAAAGTTCTAAATACGCTTGAAAGTATTCAGAAAGACTTTAACGAAGCACAATCAGGAAATAAAAAAGTCTCGCTAGCAGATTTAATCGTTTTAGCTGGATGTGCTGCAGTTGAAAAAGCTGCTAAAAATGGTGGACATGCTATTAATGTTCCTTTTACACCAGGTAGAGCAGATGCCTCTGAAGAGCAAACCGATGCCGAAGCATTTGACGCTTTAGAGCCACTTGGAGACGGTTTCAGAAATTACGTAAAGGATAAATATAAAGTTACTGAAGAAGAATTATTAGTTGACAAAGCACAGTTGCTTACCTTAACGGCACCAGAAATGACTGTTTTGATAGGAGGTATGCGTATGTTGGGCGCTAATTATGACGGTTCTAAAAAGGGTGTGTTTACAGATAAAAAGGAGCAGCTTACAAACGACTTTTTTGTAAACTTACTTGATATGGGGGTTACGTGGAAATCAACTTCAGAAGATGCTAATCTATTTGAAGGTAGCGACCGTAAAACCGGTGAAACCAAATGGACAGGAACTCGAGTAGACCTTATTTTTGGTTCCAATTCAGAGCTTAGAGCCCTTGCGGAGGTTTATGCTTCAGAAGATTCAAAAGGGAAGTTTGTAAAAGACTTTGTAAAAGCTTGGGACAAAGTGATGAATCTGGACAGGTATGACCTTTCTTAACAAGGTAAACTTTTGTTAAACCCACAGCGGAATGATAACTTTATCATTCCGCTTTATTAATTTAGTTGTTATGAGTACAATATTATTTGACGCCATTCGAAAAGGAGAAGATAAAAAGGTAAAAGAACTTTTACAAGAACATCCCGAATGGATAAACGAGAAGGATGCAAGAGGGTCTACTCCTCTTTTACTAGCGTGTTATTACGGGCTTGAAGATATTTCAGGAATAATTATAGAGTATAATCCCAACATCGATGCTCAAGATGCATCTGGCAACACCGCTTTAATGGGTGTTTGCTTTAAAGGTCATACTAATATCGCAAAATTATTAATAGACAATGGCGCTAATGTAAACGTGACAAACTTTAATGGAGCCACAGCCTTAATTTACGCGGCTACATTTGCTAAAAAAGATATTGTAAATCTTTTGCTTGAAAATGGCGCAGATACATCTATAAAAGATGATCGTGGCAACACAGCCATGGATCATGCTCAAATGCAAGAGGCAAAGCCAATTATTGAGTTACTAGAAAATAAATAACACCAAACTGTTAAAACAGAAAAATTTTGAACTTGAATTCTGAAACTTTAAACGTCACATTAATTCAGTCGCAGTTGCATTGGGAAAATGCTGAAGAAAATAGGCGCATGTTTTCAGAAAAAATAAATTCTATTTCTGAAGAGACCGATTTAATTATACTTCCCGAAATGTTTCCCACAGGTTTTTCTATGAACGCTTCAACCCTTGCTGAAGAAACGAACGGAACGACCCTAAATTGGATGATTACTGAAGCTAAAAAGAGTAATTCAGCTATAACTGGAAGTGTTATAGTTTCAGAAAATAATAATTTTTACAACCGGCTTTTCTTTGTCTTTCCAGACGGTAATTATAAAACTTACGATAAAAAACACACGTTTACATTAGCTGGAGAGCATAAAACATACAGCAAAGGAACCGAACGACTTATTGTAGATTATAAAGGCTGGAAAATTTGCCCATTAGTTTGTTATGATCTCCGTTTCCCGGTTTGGGCTCGCAATACAGAAGATTACGATTTGCTATTATACGTTGCCAATTGGCCCAAAAAACGAACTTCAGCTTGGGATGCTTTATTAAAAGCGCGAGCCATTGAGAATATGAGTTATTGTATTGGGGTAAATCGTGTAGGTTTTGATGGAAATGATCACGAATACAGCGGTCATTCAGCGGTTTATGATGTTTTAGGTGAACAGATTTCCACAAAAGAAAATGAAACAGAATTTATTGAAACCGTGTCTATAACAAAAGAACATATTGCTGCTACTCGGGGTCATCTAAAGTTTCTGCAGGACCGGGATCGTTTTCAGTTAGAATAAATGTTTCGTTTAAACTCCAATTAGCACGAACTTCTAATTGTGAAGGATAATATAAAATCCGTTCAGGCTGTTGTCGGTTTAAGAAACTTCCAGTATCCCATTTTTTATTTTCATTTTCGTCAAAAATAACCCGAACATAATATCTGCCAGGGTTTATATTTTCAAATAAAATAGGCTTTAATTCGGTTACGTATTCTTCGGCTATAACCTTAAACTTGCTGTCGACCAACTGAATTATAACAGGAAACTGTTTCAAATTCTCTAACGTAATATTCAACGTCCCATAATCTGAAACCACTTTCGTTCGTAAGGTGTAGTTTAGTGTATCATTTGTCGCTTCATAAAAATCGGTTATGGCACCAGGTAGTAATTGTACTTGGTATGTTTTTCCTTCAGTTTTAGGGAAAAATAATTGAGCAATATTGTACTTTTTATTGATTGCCGTTCTAGGTTCTATATTAAGAGAATCATTGTCTAAAATGGTGATCTTTTCCGCATTAAAAGATTCAAAAGGTGTGTTAACTAATAACTTTAAGGTGTCTTTAGGCAGCACCGTTCCAGCATTAATAGCAGATATATTAAGTGAGTCTTTATATAATTCTTTAATTCTTACAGTTAGAGTATCAGTAAAATCTTTGTTTCTAGCCAAGAAGAGTAATGAGTCGTTTTCCACTTCAGGTTTAAACCAATAGTGCAGCGTGTCTTTTTTCAAGTCGCGGTAAGTTTTGTACTCAAAATCTGCCGGCACTTCTGAAAGCAATTCCACTTGCAGGCTATCGGCAATGCCTTCATACCCAAAAAGTATATGGTTTTTTGCTTGGTATTTGGGTCGTGCAATTAGGTATTCGGGTGTTTCTTTAAAAAGAGTTAAGGTGTAAGTGCTATCTGAAGGAAGCGTGATAAAATTTTCGGCAACTCCAATTTTATCACTGCCAGGTTGAAACGTATAATCGTTGTTGTTTTCTTTCAGCGCCATCAATAGGTATTTGCCTTCCTTTACATTAGTGATTTCAAATATACCGGTACTGTCTTTTGTGGTAGTGATATATTTAGGTTTTTCAGAATATACCAACGTGTCGTTATAGGTTTCATTTGCTTCATATAACATTACCGTGGTTGGTATTTCCGGATTAGGAAGTACTGCATCTTGAACGCGGCCGTTTACCGTAAGACTATCAATATAGCTTCCGGTAGAGAATACATATTTATAATATTCAAATGGGTTTTCCTCATTATTATCTACAATACTTTGCCCAAAGTTAATAGAGTAGGTGGTGTTTTCTTTTAAAGTATCATCAATTTGAATACGCAATGTTTTAGATGTACTAAGTGGTGTGATATTGGGCGGATACTCAAGGGGAGGGGAAATAATTAAATTTTTCTGAAGCTCCTTCAACTTAATATACTCATCAAAATAAATGCTTATTTCATTTCCTTTAAAATTAGTTGTGTAATTTTCAGGAACGCTCCTTACAATTACAGGCGGAATGCTATCACGCTCCCCGCCCGAAGGAGAGCCCTTTTTTGCGCACTCTACAAACGATAGTGAAAACAACAGTAAAATAGGAATGTATAATAATCGGCTTTTCATTAAGGCAAAAATAACGAATCTTTATTATGCAATCGCAATAGTTGCGAGGCTAAGTTTTACATTGGTTGCTTTTAACAATTGTTGTGCACACGTTTCGAGGGTTGCTCCAGTGGTAATAATATCATCTACTAACAAAACATGTTGGTTTTCGATTATTTCTTTTTTCTGTAGCGAAAAAAGCCCTTCTTCCTTCCATAATGGGTTAAAACGCGAAAAACGTTCTTTAAACACCTGCGAATTTGTTTTTGAAAGTTTCAGTAAAACATCATCCCGATATGGAACGTGTAAAGCTTTAGCAATAGCTTTTCCAAAACCTTCTACTTGGTTGTAGCCTCTTTTCTTTAATTTCTGTTTATGAAGCGGAACTGGAATGACCAAGCTAATCTTTCTGTATTCTGAAATTTCGGAAAGCTCACCTCCCAGCCACCTTCCGAAAAAATCACTTATCTGCTCCTGATTCCTGTATTTTAAATTATGAAGTATATTTTGTGTAATCCCTCTTTTCTGAAACTGAAGCAAGGCAGTGGCCTGTTCAACAGGGAAACGACCGTAAAATATATCCTTAAATGTTGAATCGTTATTTCTATGATGACAAGCCAAAGGAACGTTAAATCTACACGTAGAACATAGTATGGTTTCGTTATGTAAAAGTAAGTCATTACAACCACTACAAACTTTCGGAAACAAAAGATTTAACATAATTTAAATTTTTTTACCATTTTGTAAACGTTTCGGTGAATACTACCTTCGTATTTTAGCAGTTAAAACCATCTTAATATGAGTTCAGAATCAGAAACTAGCGGAACTAAGTTTAAAATACTCATAGGGGTATTATCCGTATTATTGATTGCACTTGCTGTTTACACAGTTTCTCTATATAATAATAGTAAAGATAAAGTAACTGGCCTTGAGCAACAAAAAGAAACTATTGAAAGTGAATTAGAAGAACTTATTGCCAACTATGACGAGGTTATCCAAGATAATGAGTTGAAAGACAAAGATCTTTTGGCAGCTAGAGACAGAATAGAAGTACTTTTAGATTCTGTTCAAAATGCAGAAGCCAATGTGCTTTTAATAGAACGATATAAGTCTGAGGTTGGTAGATTAAAGAACGAACGCAAAATGCTTTTTAAACGTGCCGATAGTTTAATTGCGGTTAATAAACGCATTTCGATGGAGCGTGACAGTACAACCACCGTTTTAAATGAAACGATAAAGGTGGTAGACTCTGTAAACGAGAAAAATACGTCGATGGCCGAAACTATTAAAAAAGGGTCTATTGTAAAAGCTACCGATCTAAGAGGAGAAGCGGTTATTATTCGTAATAGCGGAAAAATAGTTGATACCCGAAGAGCTAGTAGAGCCGATAAAGTAAGAGCTTGTTTTACGTTAGCTCCTAATGCTATTGCAGAAAGTGGTGATAGAGAATTATATGTTCAAGTTATCAATCCAAAGAACAACTTGTTAGGAGATAAAGAAACAATCAGTTTTGAAAGTGGCGTATTAAACTACAGTGCTAAAACAAGTGTTTTTTATGAAAATGAAGAATTAGATGTTTGTGTATTGGTTAATGCAACTGAAAATAACTTAATCGAGGGTCGCTATACGGTAAATGTTTTTGACGGCGAAACGCAAGTAGCCACGACCACAATGGAATTAAAATAATAACAATAATAAATTAATTGAACCGCTACGGTGTTATCGTAGCGGTTTTTTTATTTTTGTGCTATGGCAAACAACGAAGATCATTTTAAGAAGGTAGTCTCCCACGCAAAAGAATATGGATATGTTTTTGCGTCCAGTGAAATCTATGACGGGCTTAGCGCCGTGTATGATTATGCACAAAATGGAGTTGAACTTAAAAAAAATATACGCGAATATTGGTGGCGTAGTATGGTGTACATGCACCAAAACATTGTGGGGATAGATGCTTCCATATTAATGCACCCTACTACTTGGAAGGCTTCTGGCCACGTTGATGCGTTTACCGATCCGTTGATAGACAATAAAGATTCTAAAAAGCGCTATCGTGCCGATGTGTTGATAGAGGATTATGCCGAAAAATTGGAGCAAAAAGCTCAAAAAGAAATAAAGAAAGCCAAAAAACGCTTTGGTGACGATTTTGATGAGAATGAGTTTGTAACCACACACCCACGAGTAGTTCGGTATCGTGAAGAGCAAAAAGAAATCTTAAGTAGAATGGCGAAGTCGCTTTCTGCAGAAGATTTAAAAGACGTTAAAGCTCTTATTGAAGAATTAGGAATCGCATGTCCTGAAACCGGAAGTAAAAACTGGACCGAAGTACGTCAGTTTAACTTAATGTTTGGTACTAAATTAGGTGCTTCAGCAGAGAGTGCAACCGATTTATATTTACGTCCCGAAACAGCACAAGGTATATTTGTTAACTTCTTAAACGTTCAAAAAACCGGACGGATGAAAATACCTTTTGGTATTGCTCAAACCGGAAAAGCGTTTAGAAATGAAATTGTAGCCCGTCAGTTTATATTCCGTATGCGGGAATTTGAGCAAATGGAAATGCAATTTTTTGTTCGTCCAGGTGACGAATTAAAATGGTATGAATACTGGAAGGAAACCCGCTTGAAGTGGCACATGTCATTGGGAATGGGAGAAGAAAATTATCGTTTCCATGATCACGAAAAACTAGCCCATTACGCTAATGCCGCAGCCGATATAGAATTTAATTTCCCATTTGGCTTCAAAGAATTGGAAGGTATTCACTCCCGAACCGATTTCGATTTAAAAGCGCACGAAGAACATAGCGGTAAAAAGCTTCAGTTTTTCGATCCTGAAATGAATAAAAACTACGTTCCTTATGTAGTTGAAACATCAATAGGTCTAGATAGAATGTTTTTGGCCGTGTTAAGTAATTCTTTAGAAGAAGAAGAGTTGGAAGGCGGTTCTACGCGAACTGTTTTAAAAATACCAGCTATTTTAGCTCCTACCAAAGCCGCTATTTTACCATTAATTAAAAGAGATGGTTTGCCAGAAATAGCCGAAAAAATAATAGAAGACCTACAATGGGATTATAACGTGGCGTATGATGAAAAAGACGCAGTAGGAAGACGCTATCGTCGTCAAGATGCCGCCGGAACGCCTTATTGCATTACGGTAGATCACCAAACAAAAGAAGATAACACGGTTACTATTAGAGACCGTGATACTATGGAGCAAGAGCGAATTGCCATTTCAGAACTTTCAGAAAGACTGAAAAAAAGCATTTCTTTTAAAGCATGGCTTAAATAAAAATAGGTAGTTAAAAACTTATTGCAAAAAAAGAGCGGAATACTATTCTGCTCTTTTTTGTATTTCAGAAACAAATACTGGGTTGGCTTTTACACAGCGATTCATTCTGCGCAAAGGATTAAATTGAAACCAAACTTTTTCACCTCCTTTTTTATAACTTTCTTCTAAGTTTATAGGGTCGTAGTAGGTTTCATCCTGTTCAAGCTTAATAGTATAAGGGCAGTCTCCTTCTTTTTCTGAAAAGACTATAACGCCTTTTTTAAAGCCAGCATCCATCATTTTTTGTTCATCTTGCTTTTCTACCGAAGTCATTGTATTGCTTTCTGAAGTTGTTTTTTTAGCACTATTACAGGCTATTGTAAATAAAAATAAGAATCCAAAACTGATTTTTAATAGTGTCATTGATAGTAGGTTTTGTTTTATAATAGGGTAAATTACAAATAATGTATCATAAAAAACAATTTTAGAGTTTTTTTGGAATAAGAGTCAATAGAAAAGGAAGAATTAAATAGTTGATATTTGCTATTTGTTTATGAATTAAAAAACTATAATATAAGTATAAAACCCTCTTTATTGATTATAAAATTTAACGTAAAGCTCTCTTGTATATCAAAGAAGACATTGTATTTTTATAAAATTAAGAAATTGTTAACTAAAACTAATACAATGAAATTAAAATTATCCCTATTGGGGCTTTTTTTACTGGTAGTATTTTCAGTAAATGCCCAAGAGAAAAATGCAGAAAAACCCACGTTTGTAGGAAAAGCTATTTCTATGCAAAAGGTTCCTTCTATAGCTTCACAAACAAACTTACCTCCAGCTAGAGTTAAAGAAGTAGAAATGCAAGATGCTAGAGCTTCTAAAAACAATGTTGTACCTGGAAAAGATCCACAAACCGAAGATGATTATTTTGTACGCAACCCTCATAGATTAGCTGGTAAAATAGCTGGAAAGACACCTTCGTTAGTGTTTGATGCAGCTGAGTCAAGTTCTCAACCAACCGACCCCTCTCTTGCAGTAGGGCCAAACCACGTACTAGTAGTTTTTAATACGGGTTTTATAATTTATGATAAAGAAGGAAATGCTTTAACCAATCAAATAGCACCTAACCCAACAATATTCCCTAGTGGTGGTTGTTGTGACCTTACCGTATCGTATGATAAAGCAGCAGACCGATGGGTATTAACATTTTTGGGCGGAGGAGCTCAAATAGCAGTTTCAGATGGACCAGATCCTATCAATGATGGTTGGTTTACATACACAATTCCTTCTGTAAACGATTATCAAAAGCTTTCGGTATGGAGTGATGGATATTATATAACAGATAATACATCAAACTCTAGCAATCGTATATATGCACTTGAAAGAGATGCAATGCTAGCAGGTGATCCAAATGCACAAGTTATTGGATTTCCACTTCCTGGGATTGCAACAGATGGTTTTTATAGCCCACAAGCTATTAATGTAACTGATGATAATATGCCTGCACCAGGTAATGCTCCTATTGTATTTCTTCAGGACGATGCTTGGAGTGGAGTTTCAGAAGATCATATAAAATTATGGACAGTTAATGTGGATTGGGATACTCCAGGAAACTCAACTATATCTCAACCTAACGAAATTACAACGACTCCATTTATTTCTGTTTTTGACGGAGGAAGTTTCTCAAACTTAACACAGCCCAATGGAGGTGTTGCAATTGATGCTTTACAGGCTACGGTTATGAATCAAGCTCAATTTAGAAAGTTCTCTGGGCATAACTCTGCTGTTTTTAATTTTGTTGTTGATACAGATGCTTCAGGTGGAGAGCTAGCGGGTGTTCGTTGGTTTGAATTACGCCAATCGGGTGACGGACAACCTTGGTCTATTCACCAAGAGGGTACATATACTTCACCTGATGGAAAACATGCTTGGCATGCTAGTATGATGATGGATATTCAAGGTAATATAGGGATGGGTTATACAGCAATGGCTGGTCCAGATACCCCAAACCCTACAGATTTTAGAGTAAGTTCATATTATACAGGTAGATTTACAGGCGATCCTTTAAATACTATGACTATTTCTGAGGAATTAATCGCAGCTGGTAACCAAAATATTCCAGGACTTAGATATGGTGATTACAGTAAAATTGACATAGATCCAGATAACGATAAGGAGTTTTGGTTTATTAACGAATATATGAACAGTGGTAGAAAAGATGTGGTTGGAGTATTTCAGATTGCACCAAACTTTAATACTGATGTTGGTGTAGTGAGTATTGATACTCCAACAGAGGGTACTCTTTCAGATAATGAAGAGGTTACAGTTACTATATTTAATTATGGTGAAAATTCTCAATCAAACATTCCAGTTGAATTAGTAGTAGATGGAACGACCATAGCTAATGAAGTTTTTGCAGGACCTTTAGCTTCTAATACATCTGAACAGTATACATTTACTGAAACAGTAGACTTGTCTACCGAAGGACAAACTTACGAAGTAGTATCATCGACCAATTTAAGTGGCGATGAGGATAACTCTAATGATAGCACTACAGCTAATATATTACACGTTTTTTCTAATGATATTGGAGTTACTGAAATTACAAGTCCTGAAAGTGGAGATGGATTAGGTGATGAAGAAATAACAGTTGTAATAGAGAATTTTGGTACTGCATCGCAGTCAGATTTTAATGTTTCGGCAGAAGTAGACAACAATCCAGTTTCAAAAATAACCGAAACAGTTCCTGGTCCATTAGATGCTGGAAGCACCCTTACATATACATTTACTGAAACACTTAATTTTTCTTCAACTTCAGCTCACCCCTTATTAGTACAAACGGAATTATCTGGAGATGGAGATTCTAGTAACGATGGTGTAACAAAAATTGTAGAAAACTTCCCTTGTGATTCTAATACTAATGATACCAGTCAACCTATTGGTCCTGATTCTGGTGAAGTAACCGAGTCAATCATTACTATAGCAGATGATTATATTGTTAATGATGCAAATGTATCTTTAAACCTAGAACATACTTATACAGGAGATATAGATATTAAAATAGTCGCTCCTGACGGTACTGAAGTAATATTGTCTGACAGAAATGGTGGTTCTGGTGATGATTATACAAATACTACTTTTGATGATGACGCTACATCACCTATCTCTTCAGGAACACCTCCATTTACTGGTTCATTTTCACCAGATGGTAATTTATCAGATTTTAATGGATTAACTTCACAAGGTGATTGGACATTGGTTATTACTGATAATGCCGGTGGAGATGGTGGTCAACTTTTAGATTGGACATTACAATTGTGTAGTGACGATTTATTAGGAGTAATAGGAGAAGACTTTGTTGACGGATCTGAGCTGATAGTAATTAATGAAGGTAATGATCAATTTAAAGCACAGTTGTTAACCACAGATGTAACCAATAAACTATCTATAACAGTTACTAACATGTTAGGGCAAACTTTATTAAGTCATTTAGTAGAGAATACCGGAAATGGGTATGAATATAACCTTGATATGTCATATGTAGCTTCAGGAGTTTATATTGTACGAATAGGAAACAATACTTATGGAAGCGTAAAGCGTATTATTGTTGAATAACCATCCTTTTTAAATTAAGTAACAAAAGGCGGAGCATATAAGTTCCGTCTTTTTTATGCTTTAAAAATAAGCTCGTAATTGTACACTACCCGTGTGGACTGTTTTTGACGCTTCACTCTTTCTGCCAAAATACGATAGATTAGCATCTAAGTATTTTGTTATTCTTTTCTGAAATAATACTTGCCAAGTAAAATTAGTGCCCGGCTGCAATCCTTCAAGCATTTGGTAAGCCACTGGCGAAAAGGCACTGCCTGAAAAATCGTTGGTAATATAATTTAACTCACCACTCATCGAAATTTTTTCAGCATTACTGTATGCAAACGAAACCCCTAATTTTTGCTGATTCAATTGTTCCATTTCCCCTAAGGTATTGTCTTTGTTAGCAAACTGATAAAACACATCAAACCGGGTCTGTCGGTCCAGTAAATAAGAAATTTTAGGTTCAAACTCGTACGTATCTAATTGAAAGTTTCGCCCAGAAAAATTTTCCGAAGTACTTTCATTATTCCCTAAAGCACCTTTGAGGTTTAACAGCCAACTTTCCCATACTTTATGGTTAAATTTTAATTGATGACTCTGTAATGTGTTTTTCTGAAGCCCTACCGAAAGTAAATTGTCACTGGAAGAAGAAATATACGTGTAACTTGTTGTGTATCGTTGTTTCCCACGGTTAAAAAATAACGCGTTCCTAAAGTTGAGGTTTAACCCTAATTGTTTGTCGCCTCCATCTTCAAAAGGGTTTATGTTAAACCCATCATTATCTCGCCGGACCTTTCGGTCAATTACATAAGATGTTTGGTTGTAAAACTTGGAGAGTATATTAAAAAATCCTTCTTTGTTAGACCATTGTTGTGGATTTAAAGTAACAATCTGGCTGAATTTATTCTGTCTAATTTTAATAAAAACCTGGTTGGGCAATAATACCCGAACATATTCCGCCTGATCTTGAAACTGTGCTACTTCAAACTCTTCAAGCTCTTGAACTCCATTATCATTATAATCAATCCAAGTATAAACCCCTTGGCCGGGATCCACTTTTACGTAAGTGAATTCTTGTTGCGGTACCACCCCGTTGTTGGATTCCAACGTGGTATTAAGCCGGATTCCATTGTCAAATAAGGATTGGTTGTAGATAATACGAGAATTTAAAGATTTCTCAAGGCTTTCTTCTCTTGAAATAATAGGGCTTATCACTTCACTTAAGCCTGTGCTATCTTCATTTTGTAATGCTTCCCGTTTTAGAACCCGATAATTAGCAAATACCGAAAGTTGTGTGTTTTCATTATTAATTAATTTCGACTTCAAAAAGTAAGTGTTCGAGCTGTTTACTTTCTCAAGCGTTGCATTGTGAATACTATCGTTAATTTGATGCCGATAGCCTGCTTCTACAAAAACATTCGTGCTATCACCAATACCTGCAAACGCCTCATACGACTGAAATTTTTGGCTTACGGGTGTTAATTCATCATCTTGTAGGGTTCGCACTTGATTATCTTCATACGCTATTTTACCGCCCACCCAACTTTTATTGAAGGAATAGGTTGTGGTGTTTGCTAAGCGTATAAATTTACTTTCCAATGAATCGCTTTTACTGTTTAGCAAGCTTGCATTGGTTCGAGTTCGTAATTTTTTTATTTTAATTGCTGAGGTAATCACGTGTCGCACCCCACTAAAGTTTTCAGAAAAATCTAAATTTTGAAACTCATAACTTCCACCACCAATTTCAGGATGTGAAAAATCTACTCCAGACGTTATAAAGCGTTGATCCCCCATGGGGTTTATCAAGTTCCAATCCCTATTAAATTCAATGTTATAAAGTCGTTCAATGGTTCTGAAATTTTTGTTGATAAAATCTACCGTACCATACCCGTTTACTTGCAGAGTATCCTGCGTATTCAAAATTTGTTGTCTGGCGGTTAAACGCCCTGCAAACCCATCGTTATTGCCGTCGTCAATGTTAGAAAATAAGTTAAGGTCGTTTTGACTCCCAGCTACTTCAAAACCAATGTCTGTTTTTTCCGAAGGGCGATACCGACCATTCAAGCCACCAATTTGTAATTTTGTGGGTGCGTTTAATTGTATAATGGGCTCGTAATTTCCTTGTGGCAGTCCGTTTATAGGAGCGACATATTCAAAAATACGACTGATGGCACTTTGGTCACTTACTACATAATTGCCTTGGTTATTGCCTACCAACGTAAACCGAACGCTAAACAATTCATCTTCTGGATCATTGGAAAAAACAAATACTTCTTGACCACCGACAACTTCTTTCTTATATAAAATTTTGTTTTCTGAATAGGAATCTGGAATAGCTGAAGGAGCAATCATTTTATCCATGTCATCGCCAGCTGTCCCTAAAATAGCTACTTGCTCTTCTGATAGGTTTTGCTGCAACGGTTGATTTTTGGCATCATTTTCCGAATAGATATACGTGCCAATATCCAATTTCTCACTACTGTAGTTTCCACCACCATAACCAATAAATCGAGTGTAACTACGATCGGAATATTGATATTCAACCGTAATACGCATATTCGCGGTAATGGGGTAGGTTGGATTAAATTTTATTTCCCCAGCGTTATAATCGATTACATAGTCATTGTTTTCTCCTCTTTGTAACATCAGGCCGTTAACATACACCCGCTCACTGCCCGAAACGATCAAGATAAACAGTTCGCCATTGGGTCCCACCAATTTATAAGGTCCTTGGTTGCCTTCCTGCCCGGTAAATTCACTTCGCTGAAATACTCCTCGAACAATTGCACCACTAGCAAAAGCTGAGGTTTTGGCTCCGTTTTCGTGTTCAAAAATACCGCCAAGAGCAATTCCCTGAACTTTTTTAGTAAAACGGCCAAAATAACTATTGTTGTTTTCAAGATCTACATCTCCTGCTCTTATTTTCCAATTATCGCTGTAGAGTTCAATAAAAATCTGATCAAATTCATCTAAACTTTGCGAATAACCACCTTCTTGTGTAGGTATGTTGGCGTCTTGTATTGATGCTCTAATAGAAACCTTATCACTTAGTTTTCCTGTAATCTGAAGGTCTAGTTGAGAATTTAAAACTGCGTTTTGATTGTTCCCAATGGTAATGCCTCGCGAAATACTTCCCACGGTATTTAAACCGTCGAAAGGAGTAAAAGTGTTATCGGCAGTGCTTTCTTCTAAGGAATATAATTTTTCGATGGCACCGGTATTTTCAACAATTAAATTTTTGTCAAACGTATAATAATCACGAGTTAAAAAAAGAGGATAACGGAGGTATTCAATGGTAATGGAGTCTTGAGGTTTTTTAATTTCTTCAGAAAAAATAACAGTCCCTTTTTCATAATCCACGGTATAGGAAAGGGAATCGATAACTGCTCCTGTATCGTCCGTAACCCGAAACCGAGAGGGGTTGATGCTGAAACTGTCCACCACAACGGTATCGGTAATCACTGTTTTTTTTGTTCGGTAATTGGATAGCGTATCCTGCGCAAAGCCAACTGCGGCTATTAAAAATGCTAAAATAAACAGGTACACTTTCATATTATTTTACTCTGGAGGCAGGAATCCCTTTACCTATACAACTTAACACAATGGTTTTTATTTTGTGGTTTTTTTAAGAAAAACTTTCAAAGGAGATTTGGAAAGTTTTTTGCAGGGTAGTAATAGGTTTAATTTATTTCTTTAATAAGAAGCAAACCGAATACATAGATAGTAAGTATTAGAAGTTTTAAATACTAAAATAAAGAAAGGAGGAGTCAACTTTTTTACTGAAGAACACTGCTTGAATTTAAAAAAATTGTATTTTTGCCGTCCCTATTTGCCTTGGTGGCGGAATTGGTAGACGCGCTGGATTCAAAATCCAGTGTCTAACGACGTGCGGGTTCGATTCCCGCCCAAGGTACAAAGGCCTTCAGCAATTTTGTTGAAGGCTTTTTTGTTTCTAGGTACAACATAGGTACAACATTTTGGTTTTATATTTAATTCATTTTCTTTGATGTAATTTGATAACAAGTCATATTAGTATGCTATTTGCCAAGCCTTGTTATTTATAACCACTCAGTTCAGTGCTGTAAAGGCATTTTGTAAAGTGTTGATTCCCTATCTAATTTTATTTTTTCAGTATGTAAAACCCCTTTACTATACCGGAACGGGAGACATTTCATTTTTGAGCCGAAACAGTTAATAATAAGCTCCTTTCAAATATTATTTTGTAATGTCTACTATTTCTTGATTTCCAAAATAAGCCTTTCGAACCACTTCCATCCCATCACTACTAAGCAAAAAAGTAATAAGGTGGGGAGTACGAGAAGTTATGGACAAGGAGCATTTTTCACAGGTGGATTGCCAAAGGATTTTTTTTATTTCTGCATAGGAATATACTTTATAAAACTTTATACTTCCTTACTCTTTTTACCAGAAACAATGGGTTTGGATTATACAAGACAGGTTTTGGACGATATGCGATAGCTTTGTTGAAGATGTTTTATTTGTTTTACACCAGTATTTCGCTTGAATTAATTTTTAACAGTAAAACCAAAACAAAAATGAAACACAAACACAACTTAAAAAGTAAAAGGTTAAAAACAAAACTATTGGGAGAGGTACTCTTCTTGGCGTTTGCCTTTTCACTTTCCACTTTATCGGCACAACAGGCAATTATTGTTACAGGTGGTGATGTCTCGGGCAGTGGGGGCACTGTTGCATACAGTATTGGACAAATAGACTATACGACCAACACAAGTGATTCGGGAACAATAAGCCAAGGTGTGCAGCAGGCTTTTGAAATCTACACATTGGATGTTAAAGATCCTGAGTTGAATATTTCACTTTCGGTTTTCCCAAACCCAACAACGAATAATTTGACCTTACAAATACAAAATTACAAAGAGGAAGGCTTGGCATATCAACTTTATGACCTGCAAGGCAAAATGGTTAAAACCGGGGCCATTTCAGGTGCCGAAACGCATATTTCCTTGGGTAATTTATCCTCGGCTACTTATTTTCTTAAAGTAGTAGAAGAAAACAATCCATCAGCTTACAAACAATCATTTAAAATCATTAAAAACTAAAAAATAATGAAACCAGAAATTCACGAACACCAAAACACAAGTATTATGAGCAAAAAAATATTTATAATTTGTGCAGTCCTGTTTATGACTGCAAGTGTGCTTTTTCCACAACAAGCAAATGCACAGACACCAGAAAAAATGAGTTATCAAGCTGTTGTCAGGGATGATTCAAATAATTTGGTCACATCTACTCAGGTGGGGATGCAATTTTCTATATTGCAAGGTTCGGAAACCGGTACAGCCGTTTATGTAGAAACGCAAACACCAACGACTAATGATAATGGATTGGCAACGGTAGAAATAGGGGACGGAACCGTTGAAGAAGGGGACTTTACCACAATTGACTGGGAAGATGGCCCTTTTTTCATCAAAACCGAAACGGATCCTGAAGGAGGCACAAACTATACAATCTCAGGAACAAGCCAGTTGTTGAGTACGCCTTATGCTCTACATGCTAAAACTGCCGAAACAATAAGCGGAGAGATTATCGAAACCGACCCAAGTGTGCCAGATGGCAATCAAATTGGCGAAATACAATATTGGGATGGTTCAGAATGGGTAACATTACCCCCTGAAGATGACGGTGCTGTTTTAACACTTGTTAGCGGTATTCCGTCCTGGGAAGAAGCTGGTGGAGGCGGTGTCCCTAGCGTAATCAACCCAGACACCGGTGAAGAATGGATGGACAGGAACCTTGGAGCGTCACAGGTTGCTACTGCAATTGATGATGCTGATTCCTTTGGCGGTTTGTACCAATGGGGGCGTGGAGCTGACGGGCACGGAAGCAGAACATCTGGCATTAGTTCAACATTAAGCGATAGTGATGACCCGGGCCATGGGGATTTTATTACAGCCACCTGCTCCCCTTTAGACTGGCGCAGTCCACAAAATGATGATCTGTGGCAAGGTGTGAATGGTACCAACAACCCGTGCCCAAGCGGTTACCGCGTGCCTACCGCAACGGAATGGGAAGCAGAATTCTTAAGCTGGGATACTCAAGACGCAGCTGGGGCTTTCGCCTCACCACTTAAATTGACTAAGGGGGGGCATCGCATCTTCGCAAATGGTGTTATCAGCTTATTTCCCGGATATGGTGGCTATGGCACCTATTGGACAAGTACTGTTAGCGGTACCGGTGCAAACAACGTTGGCTTCAAGACTGACCCTGGGTCTCAAGAAGTGGGTATATACACTAACTTCCGGGCATACGGTTACTCTGTGCGTTGCATAAAGGACTGATATTTTGCTTTTTCTAACCCGTGCATATTAAGGCAAACAAGTTTAGTTAATATTATACCTTGAGTTTGTCGAAGGGTTAGGACTTAAATTCCCTGTCCATTTATCCAGTTGAATATCAACAGGGTATTCAACTGGATAAATGGACAGGGAGTTTTTAATACTTATTGTACGAAAGGGTTTTTATATATTTAGAGAAAACAGTAAAAAAAAAGATGAGAAAATCATGCATTATTCTTTTACTATTGAATATTTGTGTTTTTGCATATTCACAAAACACCATAACAGGTACATTTTCAGGACTTACCAATCAACAGGTAAAACTAGTTGGGTTTACCGGTTTTGATACGTACACCATTGACAGCGTAGAAACTAATGAAAAAGGGGCGTTTAACTTATCATACAGAAAACAAGATATTGGCATGGGCTATCTTTTGGCAGAAGACGGGAATTCCTTTGTTGTAATACTGGAAGACAATGAAAATATAGAACTCGAAGGCAAATCACCAGCTTTTCCCAAATCAATAGTGATTTTAAACGGTAAGCAAAATCGATTTTTTGATCAATATGCTTCTGAGCATTCCCAAAGGGAACAAACCCTAAGTGCCTGGGGTTACCTTGAAAAAATTTACAAAAGTGACACTCTTTTCTCTGTTCAAAAAAGACCAAAAAAAGCCATAGAAAAAGAAAAACAACGCATTAAAGCCGAAGACAGTTTGTTTTTGGCAAATTTACCGGAAGGTTCTTATGCAAGTTGGTACTTGCCTGTTCGTAAGCTAATAAGTTCTGTTTCTACCATAGCACAATACAGACCGGAAGAAATCCCGCCTACAATAGATGCATTTAGGAAATTGGATTATACCGATAATCGACTTTATAAGAGCGGTTTGTTGAAAGAAACTATCGAAAGTCATTTTTGGTTGATTGAAAACAGTGGACGTTCGTTGGATTCAGTTTATATCGACATGAGCAAATCTATTGATATTTTGACCGAAAATCTTTTAACAGATGAACAGAAATTAAATGAAATATCAGAATACCTATTTAAACTGCTGGAAAAACGCAGCTTGTTCAAAGCATCGGAATATTTGGCCGTAACATTATTAAATGAAATATCATGCACCATACATGATGATTTTGCCGCTCAATTGGAAAGTTATCGTGCGATGAAAATAGGGAAAACGGCACCGGATATTGCATTTAATGACGCTGTTTTTGCGCCGGGTCACGAACCCGATAATATCCCGAAGCGCTTATCAGATATAAAAAATGATTTCGTCGTAGTGATTTTTGGAGCAAGTTGGTGTCCTGCCTGTCCATCTGAACTTGCTCAAATAGCTAGAGTATATAACAAATGGAAGTCTCAAAATGTTGAAGTTGTTTTTGTTTCACTTGACGAAAAAAAAGAACTTTTCGAAAAATTTGTAGCTCCTTTTCCGTTCATTAGCATATGCGATTATCAAAAATGGGAAAGCCCACCGGTAAAAGAATACCACGTATTTGCCACCCCCACAATTTATTTGTTGGACAACAAACGGGAAATTTTACTTCGCCCAAAGTCAGTAAATCAAATGGATTCTTGGGTGGATTGGCATTTGGTAAAAGGCAATAAATAAACTTGCATGATAATATAACTAGGAAAAACATTACAAAGACATATTAAGATTTTTTTATTTTTTTCATACAGTTAATTTAGTTAATATTAGGGGGTGTTCATAACAACACCTCCTTTTTTAAAAAAGGTATATATAAAATGAAACACAACTAAAAAAATAAAATGAAGTACAAGAAAAGTATCCACTAGCTTAAAAACGTATTTTAAACTCCAAACTTTAAATTTCTTCTACCCAAAAACAACATAGAGCCTTTTGCTATAACGAAGCCATATAGGCTTTGGGACTCATACCAAACTCTTTGGCAAAGCACTGAGAAAAATGGCTGTGTGTATTAAAACCACAGTTAAAAGCCACCTCTGAAATTCTTGCACCCGGCTGTTTTAAAAGTTCAGCGGCAACATCCAACCGTACTTTGCGCACAAAAACGGTTGCTGAATAGTTGGTTACGGCTTTTAATTTTCGATAGAGACCAGTACGGCTCATTCCAACGTGTTGGCATAGGTCGTCAACATCCAATTTGCTATTGCTAATATTTGCTTTTATGTATTGTATCAATTTTTCCACCACCTCATCTTTTTCGTCTGCAAGGGTGTGTTGAGGTATTTGATTTTTCTTTTTATATGCTTCCCAAGATTTTTCGCGTAATTGCAAAATACTGTTGAGGAGTGCAATCAACTCGGTTTCGTAAAAAGGCTTTGTAAGATAGCTTACCGCTCCAGACTTAAAACCGATTTCCCTATCTATACGCTCCGATTTTGAACTGAGCAAAATGATTGGGATATGGTTGGTTGCCGGGTTGTTTTTAAGTTTATGGATAAATTCTATCCCGTCCATACGAGGCATCATCACATCACTGATGATAATATCCGGAATTTGATCAGCAGCGGCTTGTAAACCTTCAACCCCATCAGAAGCTTGTATGACCTTATACGTTTTGTCCAAGGATTTTAAAATAATTCTTCTAATTTCAGGATGGTCATCTACAATGAGAACCAATGGTTGGTCTTGCTTTTTAGAAGGTGTTTTTGGGGACGTATTTACGCTTATTTTTTTTGTATCGGCTTTAGTCTCTAAGGATATTGCCTCTAATGCTTCTTTTGAACTGACTTCTACGGGCAATACGATCGTAAAAGTGCTACCGGCTGCGGGTTCACTTTTTACGCTAATGATGCCGCCACTTATATCCACAAATTCTTTTACCAAAGACAGCCCAATACCGGTTCCTACAGAAGCTTTATTTTGATTGTCACTATAAAACCGTTTAAATATTTGTTGTTGTTGTTGTTTGGTCATACCCGAACCTGTATCGCTTACCGAAAGCACCATTTCCTCGCTTTGTTCCGTTTTGAGCTCAAGGGCAACGGTAATAGTTCCTTTTTTTGGTGTAAATTTTAGTGCATTGCTGATAAGGTTATACACAATTGTTTCTAATAGGCGCGGATCAAAATAAGCAAAATCAGTTTCTGAATGAAGTCTTTGTTGAAGGGTAACTTCTTTTTCATCGGATAAAGCGGTAAAAGCATCCACTATTTTCTTTACCAACAGAGAAGGATTTCCCCATGATTTTTCTAGACGGAGCATATCATTGTCCATTTTGCTGAGATCTAACATTTGATTGACCAACTGCATCATGTGACCGGCTTGATTTTGGACAGTCTGTATTTGTTTTTTCTCACGATCGGTATAGTTTTTTTTGTGAAGTAGTTTCTCTAAAGGGTTAACAATAAGCGTAAGTGGGGTTCTAAATTCGTGAGTAATGTTGGTATAAAATTGGGTTTTCAGCTTTTCCAATTCCTTTACTTTTCTTGCCTCACTACGTTGCTTACTGATTTTTTTGTTGGCGTAGAACACTACAATGAAAAGTATTATCAAAGCCGTGGCTCCAATGTATGTGTTTACTTTAAAATTTTTACGCCTCCGTTGTTCCCGTACAATTTTTTCTTGTGCTGCCCGCTCTTGGTTGGCTAAGGCTTCTTTTTTTTCATATTCATATTCAAATTCCCTTTGCATAAGCAGTTGCTTATTTTCTTGGTTGTTTATACTGTCGCGTGTTTTATAGTAAGTTTCATTCATTTGTAAAGCCTCACGATAGCGATGCTGTGACTTATAAATTTCATAGAGTATGTTTGACACATCGCGCGTGGTCTCCACAGAGATTATTTCGTTAGTTAGGTCAAATGCTTTTTCGCCGTGTTCAAGAGCTTCGGTGAACTGTCCTAATTCAAAATAAACCTCCGCCAAAACAACTTGAGTTGAAGCAATTTCATTTTTTAGTTGTTTGGTGGTAGCTTCGTCCAAAGATTTCGTGAGGAAGTTTATTGCTTCTTGATAATTTTTATTCGATAAATGAACTTTCCCGATATATCTTAAAACAGGCGAGACAATAGCTTTGTCACCAATTTTTTTTCCAATTTTTAAACTTTGGCTAAAGTGGTCAAGTGCGCTGGCATTATTGTCTATGGAGAGCGCATTAAGGCCTAAGGTTTTGTGGGCTAAAGAAATCCCTCGTTGATCGCCCATTTCTTTCGATAGTTTTAGGCTTTTGTTCATGTATTTTGCAGCTTTTTCAAAATTTCCTTGGATCTCATGAAGGTAACCCATGTTATTATAAGTAACAGCCATTCCTTTTTTGTTGCCTAAATTTTCGTGGATTACCATACTTTTTAAAATAAAATTTAAAGCTTTGGAATAATTCCCTAGGTCACTATAAGCTTTGCCAATATTGTTGTAAAGTATGGCCAAACTTCTTTGACCGGGGATTATTTCTTCATAAATCTCCCTAGTTTGCTCTAAGGTTTCAATATACTTTTTAAAATCTCCTAAGTATTTGTAGAGAATAGCTCGGTTATTTAAGCTCTTAGCAATACCTTTGGGGTCTCCTATTTTTTTCATGTATTTCAAGCTTTCGGTATTATAGTCAAACGCCTGTTCTAAATCCCCTTGGATGTAGGTCATAACACCCAAGCTGTTTAAGGAATTTGCAATACCCTCAAAATGTTCAAGTTTCCGATCCATTTTTAAACTTTTATTTAAATAAGTAATGGCGGTAGGGATATCTCCTTTTAAATACTTACAGATTCCCTGGGTGTTGATGGCGTTGCTCACTGAAGTTGCATTACCAGTTTTTTCGGCAAATTTTATCTGGAGTTTACATAGCTGGAAGGCTCTGTCAGGATTGGAGTATAAAACATCTTCTTTAATATAGGTTTTAATAGCTTGCAAACGGAGTGAATCGCTCAAAGATTCATTTTCCCAAGCAAAGAACAACGAATCCTTTTTGGATTGTGATTGGGCTTTGGTAGGATTTACTAAGCAGATGGAAAACAAAAAAATTAAAAGAGAAACTATGTGTTGACGTTTATATACAATTTTCATTTGGGGGCTATTTTCTACTAAAAAATACAATTTACTAATTTTTAAGTAGTTTAAAAAAGGAGGATATCTTGCTTCAAATGAGTAGCCAATATTAATAATTTTTCACCTTTAACTGTTAACATCAACTTCGAAACCACATCATGGAAGTCACTTTTTACTTTGTTATTTTTAGTGTTTTTTTATCATTTTCACACCAAGTTTAGTTTCTTTTTTTTATACTGATCCGGAAATAACTGACAGTGGCTTTTAACAAATTAATTATAAGCCTTAAAGTTTTGAGAAGTGTATAACTCGCCTTCGTCAGTTTGGTCATAGTTAACAATTATGGAGGGTTTTCCCCGGATAGAAAGTTAACTAATAAATAGGAAACTAAATATGGTATTTCAAAAATCAACCATGTTTAGCTAAAACTTCTAAGTTGTAAAATTACTATCAATAATTTCCGTTCTCTAAAATCATTTCCTATCAAATAATATTATGTTGTTTAAATTATTAAATACTCAGCTTGCAGGAAATTTTAACATTTCTTTTCTTTGTGATTCATATAATATTTAAAAAATTCTCCCATATATGAAGCCAAAACTTTACCTTCTTGCAAAACAGAATAACTTTCTTTATATATTATCACTTATAGAAGAAGCGTTTTGATCAATATTTTATTAATAGCATCCATTTTTGGTTTCGTTTTATCTACTTTATTGTTTTTAAAAAAAACAACCAATACAAATGCGACATTTTTTTTAGGAAGTTTTTATTTTATACTATCTATATATGCCTTGCAAACCTATATTGTAGATGGAGGAAATCTGGATA
The DNA here is from genome assembly GCF_963974425.1 of uncultured Marixanthomonas sp. Lineage (NCBI taxonomy): Bacteria > Pseudomonadati > Bacteroidota > Flavobacteriia > Flavobacteriales > Flavobacteriaceae > Marixanthomonas > uncultured Marixanthomonas sp. The sequence continues at coordinate 5,171 of NZ_CAXBCK010000008.1, read as the reverse complement.
AAACGAGGTGGTTTTTTATATGGCCCCTTATCCCTTATAATGCAATTTGTATTCCTATCTATTATTATTTTCAAGCTATCTTTAAGGATAAAATCCAATGGAAAAAGCGACAAATACTTTTATTTGTGCCTTTGCTTTTGTCCTTCATTGATGTAGGTTATATTTATCTTTACCCAGATACAGTATATACCCCCATTTTAAATGATGCCATAGTAAACCCAGAAGATAGGCTAGAGGTAAACTATTTATTGCTTCATTTAGATCAACACGTGTTTATTCGGCATGTATGGCATTTGGGAGTGCTCTTAATAATACTGCCTCAGTTGTTGAATTTTCTTAAGCTTGGGAAAGAGGATCGATTAAAGGGAATACTTAATAAATGGCTTAGATTGTTTTGGGGCGTTCTTTTTATTTTTGCAATTTCGGCTATTTTATATGTCCTTGAAAAGATGGGGGTTATTAGTATATTCAATAATTTTCAGCACGGGGAATTAGTGAGCTTAACGTTGTATTTAACATTTTTATCCATTGGGGTTCTTCCTGTTTATTTTCCAAGTATCTTACAAGGATATCCTCGGGTAATAAAAGTTGCATCTCTTTCTCAAAAAGAGCGCGATAATGAAGTATCGGAATTAAAATTTGGTTTACAAGAAGAAGAGATCACCACAAAGCTTGAGTTGCTCAACCAGAAGAAGTTATATTTAGAGCAAGATTTTAACCTTACCAAATGCGCTCAGGAAATGGAGATGCCCGCCCATCACATCTCTTATTTCCTTAAAAGCTATTATGGGATGAGTTTTTCTTCCTATAAAAATAACTTGCGGATGGAGGATGCTAAAAAATTGATTGAAGAAGGTTATCTGAAAAATAATACTATTGAAGCCTTGGCCGGAGAGTGCGGATTTGCCACGAGAACTTCTTTTAGTAAAACTTTTAAAAATGAAACGGAGCTAAGCCCCAGTCAATATGCGTTGGACATCAAATAAGCCACAACCCCTCCCCTAAAACACCTTTATTTACTTTAAATCTTGTATAACAGATAGTTATATGCGTGTCCAAATTAAATTTGGACACCAACACCCTTGTATTTTAACCCGAAAAAACTTCATTTTAACGTTAATTTGCCTTAATTAAAAGTTAATACTTGTTAAAATAATCAAAAAATGAGGTTGATGTTAAAAGTACGAATGGAGTTCCTATTATTCCCCAACATGGAGTTAGAAACATTTTTTCGCAAATGTTACAAATTACCTAATATGAAACAGACTTATGTAAGTACTCTTATTTTTTTTAGTTTATTGTTGGCGCATACACAAAGTTGGGCGGCATCTAAGTTGCCACCAGATCCCACTGCTTTTATGACTACCTGGGATACCGACAATGTTAATTCGACTACATCTTCATCTACTTCCATTAGTATACCCACTTTTGGAACAGGTTATAACTATGATGTAGATTGGGATAGTGACGGGGTTTATGACGACTTTGGGGTAACAGGGTCCATAACCCATGATTATGGCGTTGTAGGCACCTATACCGTTTCCATTCGGGGTGACTTTCCTAGAATCTATTTTAATGATGAGGGAGATAAGGGTAAGATAACATCGATAGATCAATGGGGGGATATTGCATGGACCAGCATGGAAAATGCTTTTTATGGATGTGATAATTTACAACTAAACGCTACGGATGTACCAGATCTAACCAATGTCCAGAATATGGCGCATATGTTTGATTCAGCAACTTCCTTTAACGGGAATATTTCCAATTGGGATGTAAGCCAAGTAACAGACATGAGTTTTATGTTTAATGAGGCTAATTCCTTTAATCAAGATATCGGTGGCTGGGATGTAAGCAATGTTATCAATATGGAAGCGATGTTCAGGTACACCTACTCATTTAATCAGAATATTGGTTCTTGGGATGTGAGTAGTGTAACCTCAATGGCGTCAATGTTTTTTGGAGAATCTTCGTTTAACGAAGCTATTGGACTGTGGAATGTAAGTCAAGTGACAGACATGAGTTTTATGTTTAATAGAGCATTTTCTTTTAATCAGGATATCGGGGGTTGGAATGTGAGCAATGTGACGAATATGGAAGGGATGTTCGGGGGTAATTTCAGTGCGACACACTTATTTGATCAGGATATTGGTTCTTGGGATGTAAGCAGTGTAACCAATATGAGCCAGATGTTTAGTTATGCATCTTCTTTTAACCAAGATATTGGTACTTGGAATGTAAGCAGTGTAACCAATATGCATTCGATGTTCTATCAGACACCATCATTTAATCAGGATATTGGAACCTGGGATGTAAGCAGTGTGACCAATATGGCCGCCATGTTTAGTTTAGCTCAATCATTTAATCAAGATATTGGTGCTTGGGATGTAACTCAGGTAACAAATATGGGTTATATGTTTAATGAGGCTACAGTATTCAATCAAGATCTTAATAATTGGAATGTCGCGAATGTGAATGCAATGGAAAATATGTTTAGAGATGCTACCGCGTTTAATGGGAATATTTCCAATTGGGATGTTGGTCAGGTGACAGATATGAACCTTATGTTTTATAAAGCATTGGCATTTAATCAAGATCTTGGTAATTGGAATGTAAGCAACTTATCTTCAGCTGCTTATATGCTTTTTAACAGTGGTCTTTCTCAAAGTAATTATGACAGCCTTTTAATGGGTTGGGCTAGCTTAGATGCTGGAGAAACAGCCATTCCTAGTAATGTAGTAGATTTTAGTGCCGGAAGCACTACCTATTGTGCTGGAAAGGCAGCCCGGCAAGATTTAATAGCTACGTATAATTGGACCATTACAGATGGTGGTGTGGACTGTGCGCCTTTCATTACTACATGGAAAACCGATAATCCCGGTACATCTTCTTCAACTTCCATTACTATACCAACTATAGGCACAGGATATAATTATGATATTGATTGGGATAGTGACGGGACTTATGATGATATCGGGGTGACGGGGGACATTACTCATGATTATAGCGTTGCGGGTACCTATACTGTTTCTGTCAGGGGTTTTTTTCCTCAGATTGCTTTTTGGGGAGAAGGAGATAAGGAAAAAATAATATCCATAGAGCAATGGGGGGATATTGCATGGACAAGTATGCGAAAGGCTTTTGAAGGGTGTAGTAATTTACAAGGCAACGCCATAGATGTTCCGGATCTCAGCAATGTTTTTAATATGGAAAGTATGTTCTGGAATGCATCTTCCTTTAATCAGGATATTGGAGGTTGGGATGTGAGCAATGTCACCAATATGGGAAAAATGTTCTATGGTGCATCTTCGTTTAACGGTGATATTTCTAGTTGGGATGTGAGCAGTGTAATCAATATGAATAACATGTTTCAAGAAGCATCTTCTTTTAACCAAGATATCGGTGGCTGGGAGGTAAGTAATGTTAGCAATATGAGGTCTATGTTCAAAGATGCATCTTCGTTTAACGGTGATATTTCCAGTTGGGATGTGAGTAGTGTAACCGCTATGACCTCCATGTTTACAAGAGCATCTTCGTTTAATCAAGATATTGGTGCTTGGGATGTAAGTCAAGTGACAGACATGACTGGTATGTTTTTTTCAGCTACAGCGTTTAACCAGGATCTTAATAACTGGAATGTTGTTAATGTAAATAGTATGTGGAATATGTTTTTACAAGCTACTACGTTTAACGGAAATATTTCAGATTGGGATGTAAGTCAAGTGACAGACATGACTACTATGTTTTATTCAGCTACTTCGTTTAATGGTGATATTTCCAGTTGGGATGTAAGCAATGTAACCGATATGAGTGCGATGTTTTATTCAGCTACTTCGTTTAACGGTGATATTTCCAGTTGGGATGTAAGCAATTTGACAGACGCGGGTTTTATGTTTTATAATGCGCTGGTATTTGATCAAGACCTTGGTGATTGGAATGTGAGTAGTTTTTATACAGCTAGTGGCATGTTTAATAATAGCAACCTATCACAAAGTAATTATGATAATATTTTAATAGGTTGGGTTAGCTTAGATGCTGGAGAAGCAGCCATTCCTAATGGTGTAGATTTCGGTGTGGGAAGCACCACCTATTGTGAAGGAGCGGCAGCCCGGCAAGATTTAATGGCTACGTATAATTGGACCATTACCGATGGGGGTGAGAATTGTCCTCCATCTCCGGCTGTAATTACGAATCCTATGATTTATCAAAAGGTCCAATAGAAACCTTAGGTTATAATTAGCTAAACACCATAAAAAAAACTGTTTATTCAGATTAACTATGTACACCTTTTAAAAATATAAACTAATCTTTTCTTTTATCTCTCCTTGTTTACAAGACCATATTCTATTTGAAGATTTTTCTATGTGAAAAAAGAGAGATTTGAGAGCCCATATTTACTTAACTAATATACTGCTGAGGTAATAGAATCAAAAGCCAAGGCAATCAAATTAAAAAACAATAAAAAATGAAAAAAATTCTTTTTGCTTTAGTAGTGACTGCTTTTGCATACACCAGTAGTGCACAAGTAGGTATTGGGACCGATATGCCCAATACATCTAGCCAATTGGAAATTGTTGCAAGTGACAAAGGAATTCTAATTCCAAAGGTTGCTCTTACGGGGCTTATGGATAAAACCACAATCAGGAATGGTAATGTGGAAAGTCTTCTAGTGTTTAATGTAACGGAGTCGGAAGTATTGTCTCCTGGTTATTATTATTGGTTAAACGAAAAATGGAATAAAGTTCTTGTAAGTGATGACCAAAGCAACAATCCAATAACAACAATTACAAATAATGGAGATGGTACTTATACCTATACTAATGAAGAAGGGACAGAGTATCTATTGGATATTCCTGCAAATGAAACTTTAACCAGTCTTACTCTAAACGCAGATAACACACATATTGTGTACACAGATGAGGACGGGGTGGTTACGCAGCTGAATTTATCGGCACTTGTTGCGAACCTGGAAACGGTGACCAGTTTGGTTGAGAACACCGACGGAACTTTCACGTACACCGATGAGAACGGTGATGACACGATTTTGGACGTGACCAACCTGGAGACCTTGACCAGTCTTGCCCTGAACGCGGACGACACGAACATCGACTACACCGATGAGGACGGGGTGGTTACGCAGCTGAATTTATCGGCACTTGTTGCGAACCTGG